>JAGQQG010000193.1 GCA_020426325.1 Planctomycetaceae bacterium
AATGCGAGTTCGGCACTGCTTCGGCCGGGCAAACAGTGCCGAATGCTCAGTTGATGTTGACAGTGCCCGGTCGAAGCAGTGGCACGTCACACTTTCTGTAACGGTCGGGTGGCATGGCGTCACGACGACAGTCGGGTCGCCATGTTTGTTCGCTCTGCCCGCATGCTCACCTGCCTATCGGCATGAGAGCATGCCACCCAGCCGCCCGACTCATCAGACTGCCGTCAGCCATGAGACGCGTCATCAATTTTTTAGCATGACCTTCGCCACATTGTTTGCTCGCGTCTTGCCATACCGGACGATTCGTACTTCCCCATCGAATTGGCATCTGGTCAGTTCGTCTTCGATAATCGATTGCACGTTCGCAGGTTTGCCACCTCCAGATCCGGCACCAATGAGCGGAAGTGCTATCGATTTGTACCTACGCTTCTGTGCGATTGAAATGGCGTTGCGCACCGAGTCACGAATCGATCGTTCTGATGATCGCCAGATCATGTTAATTCCAGCGACATGGATGATCGATTGAAATTTGAGTGTCCCCGCAGAGGTTTCCACAGCTTGGCCTAGTGGGATCGCCCCCATTCGTCCAAGCTCTCGAAAAGGCTGAAGCCCCCCGCGTTTCTTGATCGCACCAGAAACCCCCTGAGGAATGAGTAGCCACCACGGAATGATGTTTCGATTCCATGCGTTGACGATAACGTCGACATCTTGGTCAAGCAGGTCTCCATCAACAACCGTCACGTTCATTCCGGGCAAGCTCCAGCTAGATAACCGTTATGCGAAGCATGGCCCAAGTCACTTCTCAGACCAAGAACTACGAACCTCTTGGTGATCCGCCAAATATCAATGATCAGCCAATGATGATCACCCCCGCCGTTCGAAACTTCTTTTCAAATTCTACAATTCTCCGAAAATCGCTGTAAGGTTTCGAGAACTCGTTCGTATCGTTGGTGACAGAATGATTTCGTGGTCGTTAGAGACACACACAGGCATGCCTGGTGTCTCACCCGTCGGTTTGTGGCCGCTCTGCTGATTGACACGGCGACAGCAGAGTCACGTTTGCAAACATTTGACACTCCGACGGCCTGGCCGCGCCGCCTGATCACCGCGAAGACGTTCTGTCCCCGGACCGGCCGGTCCAACTTTTTCTGAGACAACACTTCTCAGGCAGAACTCAAAAACACAACACCCCATCAGAGCCGCGACCGTCAGGGAGCCGGCCAAGCACTCCCCTTCTTTGGAGTCGCACATCTGTTCGGCTATGGAGTCCAGCCGGGCAGGGCGGCAGCCTGTTTGATCCACTTGGACAGCTGTGCCTCGTTCAACTGGTCGTCCTCGTAGATGTCGATCCAGCGTGCGTCCTTGCTCTTTGGCGTGCCACCGGGCGGGACCGGTCGCAGGGACGTGCCCTGGAAAAAAGTCACTTTGACGTAACGGGTGAACACATGGAATGACACGAACCAGCCCTGACCTTCGACGCCGTAAAACGGCGAGTTCCACCGCACCCCCTTTTGCACGCCGGGTACGTTCTGCACGATGAGTGCATCGAGCCGCTGCCCCAGGTCACGCTTCCACCCCGGCATCGCAGCAATGTACGCCTGCACCGGCCCCTCACCGTCCCCCTTCGCAATCTGCGGATTCCCGCCGGAGAGGAGCACAACCTGCTCCCCCTTTCGCCCAGCGTTCACCTTCGCATGGGTCTTCGAGGTTTTCGATCCTTTCGGAGGCATGTTGAGTTCCACGATCGAACAAGTGGGCCAATTCGTGTCGGCTCACGCTGGCCGCACAGGGCGACGCACCTTCAAGCTTCCCTGTCGGCCGGCACAGCCCTACGTGACTCGGCTTCTGAACCACCCCACGGCTCGCAGCAAAGTCTTGGGTAGCATCGGTTGTCCCAACCGATGCCGCGCCAGCGGCCAGAAGCATGCGTGAGGACGACCTGTCACCAAAGAACGAGCGCCCCAAGAATGCTTCCCGTCGCTTCGCGACACGGGTTGAGACAACCCGTGCTACCCGGTCTGGTTGAAGCCACGATGATTGCCGAACTTATTGACAGTTCACTGCGATGCTGACTGTTCTGTTCACGACTTGTCAAATCAACCTCACCCCCCGCATGCTTGCCCTGCTGCGCGATGCAAGCATGGCACCCGGCACAGCCGGCCCTACGTGACTAAAAGAGTCGCCGTGGGCGACGAACGACCGCGTTCACCCGGCGGCGGCGAATGACTTGGATTTCAGAAAACGCGTGGCTCCGCCGGTCGGGTGCAACGCATGGTTATGCCACTATTATCGTCAGCACTGTCAGCCACCGATCACTGACAGTAATTCTGCGGCTGCCTCTTGTGAATTGAGCATCTCGGCCGACCTGCGATGCATTTCTTCCGCCTGAAACGAATCGTAGATCGTTGCAAAGAGGGCAATACCGGTCGGATTACCGTTATTCGTGATGATGCCTTCGTCTTTGAGTTGTACGAGTGCCTGCAGCATGGAGTCGAGTACCGTTGTGCGAAACTCTGCGAATGAGTCTTCATGCATTTCGTCGTACATCTGCTTCAATCGATCATCAACTGAATTGAAGTGTGACTGCCCGGTGAATTCATTCTCCCATTCCCATGGGCCCCATTTGGCGTCCAGTGCGTGTGCTGACGACGGTTCGAGTTCGCGCTTGGCGATTGTACGCGCGTGGCTTTCCTCGGAATTCAGGCTTGCGTTGACATAGATGGCGTCGTCGAGGGTGCTAAGAGCGAAGGCGAAGACACGCTCATCGGGGAAGGCAGCTCTCCAGTCAGCGAACGCCTGCGTGGATGCTTTGATTATCAGCTCAGTCAATGTGCGATCGGAGTTCATTTGTGGCATAACGTCGGCCGTAACCGAGCGGCGACGAGAGATTATCCATTTGAAGACGCCCGACGTCGCCGCTCGGGTGCATTGGATTGTTATCGGCCGATTACCGCGGAAAATTGCCGTTGCAAGAAAGATGTCGGGCCGCAAACACAGTGTCTTCCCCTATGCAGTGTGCCAGAATCGAGTCACGAAAGAGGTATACCCGTCCAATGTAATTTGGACAATGTGCCTGTGTCCAATCGCCTGCGTCCCAGATGCGTTGCTTTCGAGTCCGGGCCTGACGGAAAGCGGCGATCAGCGATTCGTCATGGTATACACGTTTCGCAGTGTTGTAATCCTCGTAGATTGTGGTCAGCAACACGTGGGTCACCAAGAAACGCGACAACGATTGAGCGATTGTCCCTTTTCCTCTTGTTGGGTATCCGTAGGCATCTTCGGGTGGCGACACAGTACCGTGTGGCAAATAGCCTTTGAGAAAAACGGGCGAATCATCAACTCCTCGGTCAATGAATCCGTCGAATTCACCTTGGTACTCCATGAAGAACTTGATCCGAGTATTCTCGCGACGAAGATCCTTTGGTTGAAAGAGGTGATGACCTCCGTCTCCCTCGTAAAAGTACTCGTTGTCGGTGGAGATGTCGGAACGGAGCGGAGGCCTATAGGCGTTGCGATGGTAGAAGAGCTTGAGGGCAAGGGGAACATCCGGGGGAACGTCTCGGCATTCATAGATACTTGAATGTGGCCCGTACCAGAATTCGATGAATTTGCCGAGTTCACGCATTCGCTGGCGGGCAGTATTCGCTGAGAGTAGATCGAACATCTCGCTTTGAGCCGATAACGACCCGCATCACGGGGCGGCGGGAGTTGACTTTGATTTCAAAACACGCTGGCCACCGCCGCTCCCGTGCATGCGATGGTTCGTCGGACTTTGTGCCGCTGGAAACGTCGCCATAGGCTTGGTCATTGTACCAAATGCGTCACTCGACAACGATTGTTTCCTGTTCACCAATGAGGACCCGGCGTATTTGTTCCGAAATTTCGTCGAATTCAGGATGCACCCACAATTGGCCAGTCGACGCACCGCCACCCATTCCACCAGCAACACCAGTCCCCGCAGGTTTACGTTCGTAGTAGATCGAGGCTCCTTCGTTTTCGTTGCAAGACCATGCGTCAGTGTCTAGGTCGAGTAATAGTCTCTGCAGCGTATCGGTTGAACATCGAATCATTCGCGCGGGGATCACAGCATAGATTTGGCCGCCCCAATCTCCTTGCAGGATGGCAACACCGTCATCATGTTGCCGTGCATCATCGAGAGTGCGAAGTGGGTGAAATGGCATGCCATGAGCGTCCGCCATCATGCGACGAATGGGGCTTTCATGCTCAGGAATCTCGTTGGACTCGCTCATATGCCTCCGACCGGTCTTGTCCGACGAACTATGTGTTTATCCGGGTCCGGTTAATCCCGGCCATTTGCCAGTTAATCTGCGAACACTTCCATTCAAAAACAAATGGAACTCATATCCACCTCCTAAGTTACCGTGATTCTGATCATAATACCACTGAGTGTTAACAGGCATCAATCATCCTGTTAACCTGCGCCGGACACGAAGCGGTCACCGTTCACGTCTCGATCCAGAGGACTCACAACACCTCGTCCCCCTCGGTTCAAGACATGCGTGTAGATCATCGTAGTTCGCACATCACTGTGTCCTAACAATTCCTGTATGGTACGGATATCTTGCCAGGTGCCATGCTCACATCGCGCAGCAAGGTGAGCATGCCGTCGACGGTTTCCGCTTGTTCCGCTTGTCAAGGCTCTGGTTGAAGCCACGATAATTGCCGAACTCATTGACAGTTCACTGCGGTGCTGACTGTTCTGTTCACGACTTGTCAAATCAACCTCACCCCCCCGCATGCTTGCCCTGCTGCGCGATGCAAGCTGACACCCGGCAGGATCTCCTGGGACACAAAGCTGTGTCGACCACAATGATCTACTCCCATGTTATGGCCAAGCCGGGATTGGGAGTCCGCAGCCCGCTGGACCTGGTGCCGATGTCTTCCGTCTCGTGACCGGCATCCCCAGCGACCGTGTTTTTCGCTAGACTCCGTCTCGTGCCTGAGCACGGCAGCAGCATGGCCGAAACCGAACGGAGATTGACCCCGGAGGGATCATCGCGGGATACTGGCAGTTGAGCGTTGGACGTAAGGTGAGAGCATGGCGACCGATTTGATTCAGGAACATTCGAGGGCGGCGATGACGTCTCCGCCGCCGTTTGAGCCGCGGCGGTTGACGCTGGAGGAGTATCGTCAGATCCGCGACTCGGGCGTGCTGGAGAACGGATCGCGGTTCGAGTTCCTCGAAGGATGGATTGTCACCAAGATGCCCCAGGGCCCCGAACATGCAGCCGTCGTCCAGATCATCCAGGAACTGCTGGCCAAGACGCTTCCAGCCGAATGGCGGGTTCGTGTGCAGTCTGCTGTTCAAGCGGCTGGAAACGAGCCGGAGCCGGATCTTGCGGTTGTCATGGGACCTGCAGAAAGGTATCTCGACCATCACCCGGCAGGAGACGAAATCGCCGCCATTATTGAGGTCGCGGACACCTCGCTCATCAAGGACCGCCGCAAGACGGATTACTATGCGGGCGAGGGAATCCAGGAGTATTGGATTGTCAATCTTCCGGATCGGCAGGTCGAGGTCTTCCGGAATCCGCTGCGGGAGTCAGCGGCTTATCAGGATCAGCACATCGCACTCGAGCAGGAGTCGCTGGACCTCACGATCAGCGATACGACACTCTCGATCCGTGTGACTGATCTCCTGCCAACAACCAAATGATGTTTCACCATTGACAGCGAGAGGGAGCGAATTCTGATGCAGCGGATAATTGTCACGGGTGGGTGTGGGTTTATCGGGTCGAACTTCGTGCGGCATTTGCTGGCGACGGACCCGGGGTTGTCGATCGTCAATATCGACAAGCTGACCTATGCCGGCAACCCGGAGAACCTCGCGGACGTCGAAAGCGATTCGCGGTACACCTTCAAGCAAGGTGACATCTGCGATGCGGCGTTCGTCGACGGTGTGTTGAGCGAGGGGCCGGTTGATGCGGTCGTGAACTTCGCAGCAGAGAGCCACGTCGATCGCAGCATTCTCGACTCTGGCCCATTCATTCAGACGAACATCGTCGGCACGCAGGTGCTCCTCGATGCAGCACGCAAGCATGAGGTGCCGCGGTACGTGCAGGTGTCGACCGACGAGGTGTACGGGTCGCTGGGGGATGAAGGGTTCTTCACTGAGGAGACGCCGCTGGCTCCGAACAGCCCGTACTCCGCCTCGAAGACGGCTGCCGATCTGCTGGTCCGCAGTTACTGTCACACGTTCAACTTCCCCGGCATCATCACCCGCTGCTCAAACAACTACGGCCCGTATCAATTCCCGGAGAAGCTGCTGCCGCTGTTCATCTCCAACCTGATGGCCGACAAGCCGGTGCCCGTGTACGGCAAG
>JAGQQG010000194.1 GCA_020426325.1 Planctomycetaceae bacterium
CGTTTAGCCGCACATCTCAAATGTGCGACTAAACGGACGCCACCATAGACCTTCGACCTTCAACCTTCCACCCTGACGTCAGGCAGAATACTCGCTAACGCCATCTGGACTGACGAGCAGCAATTCCGCACTGAGCGGGTGATCCATTTCCTCATGATCGTCACGGACACGGTCTCGCACATGGGCGACCATTTCTTCGGAGAGGAGATTGACGGCAACAAAGAAGTCCCGTCCGGGGATGCCAATGGCAAAGGGGCTTCCCATCACGCCTCGCATCTTCTCACGAAAGTCCGCACTCAGCACTCGGACGGCATTGTACGAGTCGGGCTGGGTTGGCATGACCATCGTCGGTCCGTCCTCTCCGCCGGCGACCGCCATCTCCATCGGCTTATCCTCGAAGTAAGCATCCAGGTTGCTCAGCGAAATGTCGTGCAACTCTTCGGTGGTGATGCCCCATTGCTCCAACAGATCGTGCCTGATGTACCAGTAGGCGTGTGACTCGTCGACGACGTACAGCACGATCATCCCGCCGACCCACGGCTGCCCGACAAAATTCGGAAACTTCTCCTGCCAGACGGACTCCGGGTACAGCATGGGCATGATGCGATCGCGCACGTTGTCCAGTGGCGGATCGGATTGTTCGCTGCCCCATCCCTGTATCTGCACGACTGTCGTGAGTGCCGGGAGCATGATCTCCTCGAACTTCTCCGGCACCTTCACGTAGGATCGGTAGAAGTTGAACAGGTTGACATTCGACTCGCCCAGTTTGAGTTGGAAGCCCTCGCCCGCTTCGCAGTCCAGCAGCGGGAACTTGTTCTTGGCGAGTTCAAGCACCCGATCGGCGAAGACCTGTGGCGGGTCAGCCGGCGTTTCTGCGAACGTCAACGTGCGGAGGATCGAACTGGCGAGCGTTTCCATCTCTGGGTCCGGTTGACCCGCGTGAATCAGACTTCCCATCAGGATGACGGGCCCCTGTCTCAATCCCCACAACCGCCAGCGACGCCAGTTGCTGCGTTGGAAGGGCCGCTTCCACCAGGGCGGTCGCTTCTCAAGCAGGGCCTCTCCTGTCAGGCCGACGCTCTCGACGTCGCCCGGCAGCGGAGCTGCATCGCTGACGCTCCGCGTTTTCGCGAAGACCGCCTCGACAGCAACCAGTTGGTCCAGGGGAACCGATTCAATATCGCGGCTCCAGGCGGACTGCAGATTCAGCACCGCCTCCCCGTCCGGTGAGGCGAGTGTCGTCCGCGATTCGTCTTGTGTGACAGTCCAGTCGGGCGGATAGCTCAACCGGTACCAGTTGTTCGGCCCGGCAAGCGGTTGCCAATGATCAGGCGGTCGAAATGTCAAAGCGGGCTTTCAAGAGGGGAAGGGTGACTAGTGCAACGAGACTCACTTCTGGCGACTCAGTTCGACATACGCCATCCGCAGTTCGTGGAGAGAGTTGTCCAGCAAGGATTTTTCGTTGTCTGCAAGGTTCCCTTGCGTCTTCTCCTCAAGGACTCCCAGCAGGTCGATGAAATGTTTGGCGAGAGAGAGTTGCTGATCGGCTTTGCCGTCGACCGGGCTGGGAATGAGCCCCAATGCCACCATCGCCTGAGTCGAGAACATGTGCACCATCGTTGCGAACTCCGGAGGTGGGAACTGTGGCGGATCGATCGCTGGTGGTTCCTCTTGTGAATCACTGACATCACCTTGCTCGGAACCTTCCCCGGAAGTCTCGTCAGTCGATGACTTGGACTTCAACTCCTCATCGAGTTTGGCGTCCTCTGCCTTGACTCGTGACTTCCAATCTTCGTCGGACTTGATTTCCAGTTCGGGGGGCTGCTGCTGTTGATCTGCCATCTTCCATGCTCGCTGAGGTGAAGTCTCTTCTGTCATGTGCCTGCAAATGGCTTGTTCTCCATGCAAGATACGCCTGTCGACTGGCACGGGCAACTCATGTTGTGAGGTCGCGGGTCGACACGGAACCGAGAGATTGGAACTGAGTAGCAACCGGTCACCCAATGCCCAAACACAAGGCAAGGCGATCTCGCCCCAAAAGAGTGCGACACCGGTCGAGAGTTGTAAGTCTTTTTTTTGTTGTTGGTTGTGTCGAGTCTCAGTGCAGTTCCCCTTCGCGGCACAGCCTTTGCGTTGAGAGGCTCTCAACGTTCCCAACCGGTGCGCAGGAGGCGACCTACACCTCCGTTCACCGAGACCATGAATACGCCGCATCCTCCGACCCTGAGGCGAGTGTTGCGTGACTGGGGGTGTGGCCGGAGTCGGTCCTTGTCGGGCTGATTCCGGGCGAGCGCCCACGCCCCCGGTCACCCTCACTCGCCTTCTTTTGCGATCTCAAATCTGAAATCTCTAATCTCAAGCTTGGACCAAGGGCGTGAGATCAGGTCTTCGACGCTTCGCTCCCCGGGTCTCCTGTGAAGGAGCGCGCTGCTTCGATCTCGCAGACTTCGACCCGGTACTCCTCATAGAACGTCGCCCGGCCTTGTTCCTGGGCGAGCCGATGTTCAGCGTGGTCTCGCCAATTCGTGATCGACTCACGATTTGACCAATAGGAGATCGTCACCCCCAACCCGTCAGCATCCCGCAGCGACGTCATGCCCAGATACCCCGGTTGATGTGACGCCAACTCCGCCATTCGCTCCGCAACACGTGCGTACTCCGAGGGATCACTCGATGATCGTCGAGACGTGAAGATGACTGCATAGTACGGCGGATCCGGCACGTTTTTTGCCCGAGAGTGATTATAGCAGTGCGGTCGTCTCCGGATAATTGCAGATGAGATTGAAGTTCTGCACCGCGACACCGGCGGCCCCTTTGATCATGTTGTCGAGTGCTGCGATGACGATCACGCGGTCCTTCGATGTTCGCACCGTCACGTCACAGTAGTTCGTGAAGGCGACGTCCTTTGTCTTCGGGAGATGCTCGACAACTCGCACGAATGGCTTGTCCGCATAGAATCCCCCCAATTGCTCGAGGTACACACCCGCAGGAACGTTATTTGTGGGGGATGCATAGATTGTTGCCAGAATGCCCCGGTCCATTGGCGTGAGGTGTGGCGTGAAGATGACATCGACCGTATTGCCGCTCGATGCGGTCAACACTTGCTCGATCTCCGGCTGATGCCGATGTGTCCCGACGCCGTACGCGGAGATGCTTTCGTTGCACTCACAGTACAGCAGGTTAGTCTTCGGCGACCGCCCTGCCCCGCTCACACCACTCTTGGCATCGATGATGATCCCCGTCGGCTCGATCAATCCCGCCTTGAGCAAGGGAGCTAACGCGAGGATTGACGTGCTCGTGTAACACCCCGGATTAGCAATCAACTCCTGTCCGGGAATCTGATCTCCAAACAACTCCGGCAGCCCGTAGATCGTGCTCCCCAGCCGAGTCGGGTCCGTGTGGACGTGGCCGTACCACTGCTCATACACGCCCGGATCGCTGAGGCGATAATCGGCTGAGAGGTCGATCACCTTCAGTCCCGCAGCGAGTAACTGTGGCACGCTCTCCATGCTCGCCACATGCGGCAGACAGCAGAAGCAAACATCGGCCCGCTTGCCCAATTCTTCCGCTGAGAGGTTTTCAAACGACAAATTCAATCGCTCAGCCAGCGACGGATGCACACTCGTCACATGTCCCCGTTCTGACCGACTCGTGATCGCAGTGATCTTGACTTCAGGGTGGCGGAGCAGAATCCGCATCAGTTCGAGAGCCGTATAACCAGTGGCTCCCTGAATCGCAACACGTGTCATAATGGGTCGATCGATAGAGTGTCTTGCACAAGCCCACGGGCAACGCCCCGTGGAACCCCGATTCTAGGTCACCCACCCAGACCCGTCGACACACCCGTTGGTTCACACAAACGATTCACCCATCAGATCCGCGCCCGTGAGGAAGCGGCCGTTCACACGTGTCGAATGATCCACGAAACGTTCCACCCCAACCCGCGGCCGCTTCCTGACGGGCGCGGCTCTGAACTTCACTCCCTCACAACGGGTGGCGTCTCCTCATACAGCAGCAATTTGTCCCGATACACCAGCAACAACACGCCGCAAATCACCGGCAACGCGTTCGTGAGGCCGAGCACAATCTGAACAATCGAGAGGATCCCACATCGATCATACAACTCGCGAGGCGGCATCGTCTCCGCTCGTTGGAATGTCGTGATCTCATAATACGCAAGGATCGCGTATGATGCCGCGATCAAGAGTCCGAAGCATGGCAGCCATGAAATCCCGGCAAATCCCCACCAGGCGAATGTCAGCAGATTCCAGATCGCCGACACGAGTACGGGCCCGGTGATGATCACCGGTGGGTAATCAAACACCGTCTCACGGCCATCCAGCATCGACCCACAATGCTTGCATTTGATCGCTTCCGCGGCGATCTCCTCCGCACAAAACGGACACTTCTTCACGGACATCGAATCGACCACTCCTGATTGCGTTGTTGTGCTGACTCCAGTGTGGTCATTCGCTGCGTGACGTCAATTCTTGGCAGAAATCGATGTCCGAATACAGAACAATCATTGGTCAGATGTCAGTCCGCCCAGTGCCTTGACGTCGCTCTCAAGCTCCTGAGCGATGTTCTCCCAGCCATTCTTGCGATTCTCGACGTCAGAATAGAGTCGTGGCTGACCAATCGTGAGACGAATCGGCAGGGGACGCGGGAAGCGTGCACCGGGTGGACAGGCCGCATGGGCCCCGTGCAGATAGCAAGGCAGCACGGGGACATTCGTGCCAGCGAGCATCATACCGATGCCCGGTTTGAACTGGCTCATCGTTCCATCACGGCTGCGGGTGCCTTCCGGAAAGAGCAGATAGATCGACGGCGTCTCGATCAGCCGATCCCGCAAGGCCTTGATCGCATGTCGACCGACAGCCGTCCGCCAGACCGGCAACGCATTCAGCATCACCGCTGCAAACAACGACGTCGCCGGTCGCTCGAAGAAGGCGTCGCCGGCTGCCAACGGAAACAACTGATTGCGGACCGAAAGTGGCAGCGAAGCGGCGAGCGTCAGGGCATCGAGATGACTGGAGTGATTGGACACCAGCACGTACGACGGCGACTCGGGAAGATGCTCGCGCCCGGTGACGGACAGTCGATGCCAGACTTTCAATGATGACTTCACCCCCGACCACCACAGCAGGCGACAGCTGTCCGAGATCAGCCCGCCCTCACGTCGATATGACCGCAAACGTTCGCTTGGCGTGAGGTCGATATCCTGTGCAGGTTGGTATTGCCAGTCGTTCATGGGCACTCACTGCCGTTTCATCCGCCGGTGAAGACACGCATCGGTTGGTCCGCTCCCAGCGGTCCGAGGTAGAGAGACAGGAAGTGATAGACCGCAGGGACGACCAGCACGAGACTGTCGAAGCGGTCCAGCAGGCCCCCATGTCCGGGGATGGTGTGACTGATGTCCTTGATCTTCAGGTCCCGTTTGATCGATGACAGCGTGAGGTCACCCAGTTGTCCCAGTCCGGAGACCAGCACGCCCAGCGTCATCAGGCGGTCCCAACGGTCGACGGATGTCCCCATGAACACGAAATGCCCCATCACGGCGACCAGGATCGTCGTCAGCACCAATGCTCCGACGGCTCCGCTGATCGTCTTGCCCGGACTCGTGTTCGGCAGCCACTTCGGACCACCGATCAACTTGCCGCAACAGAAGGCAAACACGTCATTCAGTTCAACCGCTGCGATTGTCATCAGAAAGATCGGTCGATAATCGGGCGTCGACGTCATCAGCCCGAGGTAGCCCAGGGAGAACCCAAACAACAGGAAGCCCAGCGATCCCAGGGCCACACGTTGAATGAATCCTGTCGGCCGGTCCTGCCACAGCGTCCCGATCACGATCAGTAGGACGCCAAGAGGAGCAGTCGCGAAGTACAGTCGATCGAAGTGATCGAGCACCGCGAGCGTCAGCACGCCGATGCCCAGCACGACCAGCACGCTGATCATTCTCTCACGGAACAATCCCGTCGCACGGGCATACTCGCGAAAGCACATCAAACTCAGCAGGCACACAGCCAGCACGGTCCAGAAAGCACCGAGCAGAATGGGCCCCGCAATCGCGACGATCAACCAGCACCACGAGACCCAACGCTGCTTCAACTCAGTGGCTGA
>JAGQQG010000195.1:0-3106 GCA_020426325.1 Planctomycetaceae bacterium
TCCCTGCGGACCGCTGATGATCGTGACAGACTCTGCTCCCAGAGAGGCAGCTGTCATGATTGCCGATCGCGTGTCGTGAACGGATTCCAGATAACTGTGGCCATTGACTCCCGTGAAGCCACCGGCCCAGCCGAGACTCGACACCCGCATGCCCGTGTCGCGAATCACCTCTGTACACAGTTCTTCGCCAAAGTCATTCAGTTTCGGTCGCCAGATGGCAATTCGATGAATGCCGGCTCGCTGATAGTTGACCACGTCCTCTAAAAACGACCAGCGACTGGTCGTGATCTGACTCATCGAAATGCGAGATGCGATCGGAGATTGGTCGGCTTTCGCGTGCTGGGAGGAGTGAGCTGAGTGAAAAACATGCGAGGTCGATTTGGCCTGCGGATGAGCAGGATAAAACGGATTGATCACTGGCAACCTTTTCAGGAAGGAGAGAGAACGAACCAGCCACGGGCTGAGAAATCAGCCAGCATCAGCGGATGCAAACCGCGACTGAGACAACCATAAGACATGACCTGAAGCGGATAATCCCATGAAACGACCGTACAACGCCCCGTGAGTCCCTGACGGGGCGACCTGACAGACGAGACGACTCCCAGCTAGCCGTCTGCGTTAAGCTTCACAGAGGGATCATCTGCCACATTGACCCACACATGCACGTGAGGGGCTCCGCGGAAGTGCCATACGAACGATGGCCCTTCCAGCCGCCAAATGTCCCAGACGCCATCTTCCCCGATGTCGTCCGACTTGTAGAAGGCCAGATGACATTCATCCAGTCCTCCCTGTGCTTCCAGACAGCGTGAAACCTCATCGCGATCCGACACGCGATACGGCTCGACAAGTGTCTTCAAAATGTCTTGTGTAAACTCTTTCTGATCGCTGGACAGCGATGAGACCGGGATGCCCTGAAACCCTCCACCGGGGCCTTTGAAAGCGACTTCACTTTCATACGGGGCTTCACTCACGAGCGCCTGCTCACGTTGTTTGCCGTCGAGCATCGTGTAAAGCTTGTTGGCCTTCAGTGCCTGGGGCCAGAACACATTCCCTGGGTGATCGGGCTTTTCGTCGAACCCCTGTGCGGCGTGGCCGTAGAAGATCGGGCCTCCGAATGCCACGTGCTCAGCACTGTCGCCGTCACAGCGGATCGTCAGGTGACGGCCCGTCATCACGAACTCAAACTGATCGGTGCCAGGTTCACCAAAGATCGCGATGGTCTGCGCCTTGCCGTATCCGCCAGCATCATCCTTCAGCTGCTTGCGAATGCGATCATGCCACTCGGGATTGTAGAGCTTGAAAAAGATCGCCTCGATCAACTCCTGTTGATCTTTTGAGAAAAAGTTCCCCCCAACGCTGAGCGTCTCCCTGTCGACAATGCTCCAATTGTTTTCGACACGCGTACGAAGCAAGCCACGATCGTCAGTGTAATCCCAATTGAAACAGATCTTCTCACGTTGTTCAGGCATCAGTGACTGATACAGCGTTTCGACCAGCTTTTCCGGTTGCGAAGTCGCGCTAGACTGATCGGCACGCGCCGGGCTCAACATCGTGCTCGCGGCGGTTGCCGCAGCCACAGTTCCTGTCATCCTGACGAAGTCACGGCGAGTCAGATCATGACCACTGGTCAGATCGCATTCAGGACAACTGGGAAAACGGTGCATGTCATGCTCCGATGAGAGGAAAGAAGTTGTGAGGCCCGATCACATTCAACGCTGCTTAGTATGCGCCGCGCGCGTCCATCTTGGCAATTGCAAACACATGACTTTTTCATCTTCGCCTGAACAAGAAAAATCACTCCCTGAATCTCTTGACACATTGATCGCCACTGCGTGACGACTGCTCATCACCGATACTCATTGCTCATGAATGTCACGGTGTGCAAGACATGTGATCGCGTGACTTTCACCGATTATCGGACGGCGACGTCAGTGCACACACTTCAACAGGCTTTGCGCCAAATCTTCCACTGCTGACTCTGTGTGTGCGGAACTCAGTGAAATTCTCAATCGTGATGTTCCGACCGGAACAGTCGGCGGACGAATGGCTGCGACGAGAATTCCCTCCGCTTCCAACTGCGCAGCGACACTCACTGTTCGTTCAGCATCTCCAAGAATGACCGGTACGATCGGTGTCAGTTGTGCTGTTGGTGACAAAAGTTCTGCTCGTTCCAGTGGAGCACGTAACTGCTGAGTTCTTTGCAAAACCAACTCTCTTCGTCCAGGCTCCTGTTCAATGACATCAATTGCAGCACACGCTGCCGCACAGATTGCAGGCGGCATTGATGTCGAGAACACCTGCGTGCGAGCTGCATTCCAGAGATAATCCGCAAGCACCTGCGCCCCGGTCACAAAGCCACCCAGCGCGCCAATTCCTTTGCTGAGCGTTCCGACTCGTACGACCCGATGGGACTCAACCCCCAGCAATTCACAGGCGCCGCGACCCGACTCTCCCAGCACACCGGTGCTGTGTGCCTCATCGACAAGCAGCAATGCGTCGTATTGTTCTGCCAAATCATGAAGCTGACGCAGCGGGGCGACATTCCCATCCATGCTGAAAACGCCGTTCGTAACAATCAGACGTCGACGTGCACTCCGATGCTTCCTCAGATCAACCTCAACCGCCCTCACATCTTGATGAGGAAAGACGCAGACGGTCGCTCGCGACAACCGACAACCATCAATCAGACTTGCATGGTTCAGTGAATCCGAAAACACGACATCGCCACGCCCAATGAGCGCAGCAATCGTCCCCACGTTGGCTGCATAGCCAGTCGGAAAAAGGAGCGTCGATTCGGTTTTTTCAAACTGCGAGATGCGGTCTTCCAGACGCTCATGCCATCCCGTGCGACCAGTGACCAGCGCACTCGCACCAGCACCCACTCCATACTCATCGACTGCCTGACGAGCGGCCTCGCGCAATCGCGGATGTTGCGCGAGCCCCAGGTAGTCGTTCGAGGCAAAGTTCAGAAGGCGCCGACCGTCGATCTCGCACTCCCCATTCGGTCGCGCAGTGATCGTTCTTCGTCGCCTTCGAAGTCCCTGACTCTCACGGAGGTCCAGTTCCTCGCGGAGCCATGCGGTTGCCTCAGATGATTCGTGCTGCG
>JAGQQG010000195.1:3205-5981 GCA_020426325.1 Planctomycetaceae bacterium
TGTCCGTCATGTGAGTGAGATCAAATGATTGCTGAGCCGTTCATAGCCCTCATCGGTGATGAGATAGTTATGTTCGATCCGCATTCCGCCCACACCGTCGACGTACGCTCCGGGCTCCAACGTGATGACATCTCCTGCAAGGAGCACATCCTCGCTTTCTCGCACGAGAATCGGCGGTTCCGGATGCGCAAGACCGATGCCGTGCCCCGCATGATGCGTGAAGTTGGCCGTCTTCCCGTTCTCGGGATACGCACCTGCAACCGCTGCATGGACATCGCGGCAGTTGACGCCCGCGCGAAGGGTCTTTTCACCCGCTGCCATCCCTGCCTGGCAGTAGCCGAACAAATCTTTCACTGCCTCGCTCGGAGTTCCGACGGCAAGCGTATTCGTGAAGTCGCTGCGATATCCGTCCAGCACAATTGAGTAATCGAGGATGAACAGGTCACCCTCCTGCAGGACATAATCGGTCGGCAGCCCGCCCACTTTGATCTTGCTGCCGTTCGTGGCTCGAAAGTCTCCATACACCAGACCGGAACGACCGGCCGCCTCAAGTGCAGCTCGTTGAACCTCGCGATAGATCTCGAATTCACTGACGCCCGGTCGCACGACTTCCCGCAACCTCGCCTGCCCAGCATCACCGGCCCGCATGCAGACCTTGAGCAACTCAATCTCATCCGGTTCCTTCTGTCGTCGTAACTCTCGCAAGACTTCGCCGAGATCGACTTCGTCACCTTCTGAACGATCCAGTCCACACTCCTTGTATGGCATGACTCCTAACGCAGCAACGGGTAACCACTCACTTTCGACGAGACCGGTTCGTCCAACGAGTTCTGAAGCGATGCTCTGGAGTGCCAGAAACAAAACGTAATCACGATTCGACACTGAGTGAGTGTGGTCATACCACGTCTCGACCACTTCCCGGTCAACAAAAGGCTCATGGACGGCTGACCGCACTGTGAAGTTGTCTGCGAGAATCGTCGCCTTGCCGCCGCGTTCAAGCAGCAGCAGACCCCGTTCGCCGCCGGAGAAACTCAACGGCTGCACCCAGAAGTTCGCCAGATATTGCACATGTCGCGGGTCTGCCACCAAAACCCACTCAACATCGTCCGGCAACACCGCCCACAGCCGCGCTCGTCGTGCACGACACCCCGCCTCTGTCAATCCGCTCATGATCTCTCCACACTTGGGTTTGCGTCAGTCACGATGATATCTGTACCGTCACCAGCATCCAAGGTACTACGCAAGCCGAGACTCCATCACCGCTTGCGGACACACCTCACCCGGGGAAGAGAATCTCGCGCAGAGTGACAGATCAGCCGCCTTGTCAGACTTTGACGAAGGACATTTCAGAATCTCCCGGTTCAAGCGAGATCTCTCCCTCCGTCGGCTTGGAATTCTCGTCCGGACGCGTATAGCATGACACGTTCCCCCTCATCACGAACGTCTAACAACGGAGCGATTGAAGAAAGCATGGCGGACACGCAGAAGGCCCCCTCCAGGGAAACGGAGGAGGCACTCATTCAGCGGGCACAGGACGCCTTAAATCAATGTAACTGGGTCATTGGCGAGTGTGCTGCCACCTGGACCGAACGCTACGCCAAGGGGCGCACCGATGCCGACTTCGGATCGCGCATTGGACTCAGCGGCGATCAGGTCTATCAGCGTCGTCGTGTCTGGGAGACGTTCAGCGACGTTTATACAGAATACTCCCAGCTCAAGTGGTCGCACTTCTACGCTGCCCTCAACTGGGATGACGCCGCCGAGTGCCTGCAGTGGGCCGACGAAATGAAGGCCACTATCGCAGAGATGAAAGCCTGGCGACGAGCCCAAAGAGGGGAAGACCTCACCGAACAATCCGACGACCAGGACCAGATGGCCGAGTCGACGGTCGAGTATCTCTCGGCCAAAGCGGGCTTCGTGCGCGATCCCGATGAATATGACGAAGACCGAACCGCCAACGGCTCACGCAGGAGCGGGGAACGTCCGCCCTGGGAGGACTCGGAGTCATCCGCAACCGTCTCGACCGCCGCTCGTGAGACAGAGGGAGCATACGCCCCCTTCGGCGAAGGGGCTCGCGGCAACGCCCCGACAGCCGTGGCCGACAAACCCAAGCCCTCGACCGAGCAGACCTTCCTTAGACTCACCTCTGCCCTGGAACGCTGCGACAAAGTCCTCACACCCGACGTGCTCGATCACTTCAATGACGTGTCTCCCAAAACCCGCAAACGGTTCCTGACAGCACTGAGAAACCTGTCGTCCAAAACAGCCGGACTCAAGTAACGACATCAGAGCCGCGACCGTCAGGGAGTCGGCCGGACGGTGGTGGGTCAGATTGATTTCTGGGTGGCATGGCGTCACGGCGATAGCCGGGTCGCCATGCTCATGAACCGTTAAAAAGCATGCTCACCCGCCTGCCGGCGTGAGAGCATGCCACACCGTAAGCACGGCTTCTTCAAACTGACTCCCTGTTTACCGCAGGGCTGCTTCCTAACGGGCGCGGCTCTGAGTTGATCCTGCCAAGCGTTTCTCACGGGCGGCCTGGCGTTGCTCGATACGTTCGTGGATGAGTTCGAGCGAGTCCTTGGGGATGGATGCGATCAGTCGTTGGGTGTATGGCTCTTTGGGATGAGCGTAGATCGCTTCTGACGGACCGAACTCGACGATCTTGCCCGCGTTCATCACGGCCATCATGTCTGACATGAAGTTGACCACGCTCAGATCGTGGCTGATGAACACATAGGTGAGGCCGCGATCTTCTTGGAGATCCTTGAGCAGG
>JAGQQG010000196.1 GCA_020426325.1 Planctomycetaceae bacterium
TCCTGCACCGGTCATGATGACGCTCGACGCTTCCATGCGTGACGTCTGCCGAGTGCGACGTGAGCGGACGTCCTCTCCGTTGCAGGCTCTGGTGATGATGAACAGCCCACAATTTGTCGAAGCATCGCGAGTGCTGAGCGAGCGACTGATTCGACAGTACGGTGATGACACTAACACTGCGTTGAGTGACCTGTTCCGCCTGTTGACCAGCCGGCACCCGTCAGACCAAGAACTCGAAATTCTGACCAGACTCTATGAGAGTCAGGTCGAGCGATTCACGGCAGCGTCCGATCAAGTGACGGCCCTCCACACGGTCGGAGCACAGACACGTGATGAGTCGCTCGATGCCACTGCGGTCGCTGCACTCGCAGTTGTGACCAATATGATGATGACCTATGACGAATGCGTGACACGGCGATGAGCGACGGGGCAGTCGAGACAAGGGGAGAGGGAGACACGGGGACAAGGAGATAATGGGAATTCGGCGTGCCCCCCCTCACCTTGTCTCCCTCTCCCCTTGTCAGGCTCCAAGACAGGAATCACTTCCAAACTCATGAGAGAATTACATGAACACACACTGCTCCGGTCACGATTCACCGTTGGGCATGAGCCGAAGGGATGTGTTGTCCCGGTTTGGGATGGGGCTGGGGGCGATCGCGCTCTCCGACATGCTGAACCCCGCAACCGTCAACGCTGCCCCAGCCAACGAAGAGCGCGGCGTGATGGAATCGCTGCATCTCCCGGCAAAGGCCAAACGCGTCATTTTCCTGTTCCAGGCGGGGGGGCCCTCTCAGATCGATCTGTTCGATCACAAACCCCTCCTCAAGGAACTGCACGGCACCCAGCTGCCGGAGGAGATTCGCAAAGGGCAGCGGCTGACGTCGATGAGCGGCAACCAGTCGAGCATTCCGCTGGTCAGCTCACCCTTTCAATTCGCTCAGCATGGCGAAGCGGGGACCTGGTTCAGCGAGTTGTTGCCACAGACCGCAAGTGTGGCGGACGACCTGTGTGTCATCAAATCGGTCCATACCGAAGCGATCAATCATGGACCTGCAGTCACATACGTGCAGACCGGGTCACAGCTCCCGGGAAGGCCGAGCATTGGTGCGTGGCTGAGTTACGGCTTGGGCAGTGATAACGTCAACCTGCCCTCGTTCGTGGTGATGGTCACGAAGGACAAAGGCGGTCAGCCGTTGCAGTCGCGGCTGTGGGGAAGCGGATTCCTGCCGTCCCGTCATCAGGGAGTGCAGTTCCGGTCGGGCAAGAATCCGGTGCTGTACCTCAGCAACCCGGACGGGATCGATGCTCACGGTCGACGAGCCATGCTCGACGCGTTGCGAGACCTGCATGAGGTGAAGCTGGCTGAGCACGCGGACCCGCTCATCGAAACCCGCATTTCCCAGTACGAACTGGCCTATCGCATGCAGATGTCGATTCCAGAAGCCACTGATCTGTCGAGTGAGCCGGACCACATCTTTGAGGAATACGGAGAAGCATCACACAATCCCGGCACCTATGCAGCCAACTGCCTGTTGGCCCGTCGCCTGGCTGAGCGCGGAGTCAAATTCATTCAGCTGTATCATCAGGGATGGGACCAGCACGGCGGGTTGCCTGGCGCCATTCGCAAACAGTGTGAGGAAACCGATCAGGCATCAGCCGCGCTGATCCGCGACCTCAAGCGGCGAGGCCTGTTAGAAGAGACCCTTGTTGTTTGGGGAGGCGAATTCGGACGGACCGACTACTGTCAGGGAAAGTTGGTCGGTGACAACTTCGGTCGGGATCATCATCCCCGTTGCTTCACGGTCTGGATGGCCGGTGGCGGTGTGCGGGGAGGCATGTCCTATGGAGAAACGGATCCCTACGGTTACAACATTGCTGAGAATCCCGTGCACATTCATGACCTGCAGGCGACGATTCTCCACCTGCTGGGGATTGACCACGAACGGCTGACGTTCAAGTACCAGGGACGCCGATTCCGGCTGACCGACGTACATGGCAACGTCGTCAAGGAGATCCTGGCGTGACGCTGATTACCGAGGCACACCGTCAGCAGTACCGAGAGGAAGGTTACTTCATCCTCGAACGGGTCATCCCTGAGGAACACCTCGTGATCTTGCGAGACTCGTGCAATCGGCTGATTGAGCTGATGCACGAAGAAATGGATCGACAGGGGACCGATCACATTCACATCAGTCATCGTGGCAAGCGGTATCACATTGCCAAGAAATACGATCAGGTGCCACGATTGTCGGAGTACGTGTTCAGCGATCTGATGGCAGAGGTGTGCCGGGCCACGATTGGCGAGACCGCCTATCTTTTCTATGACCAGTACGTCGTCAAGGCGGCCGAGCAGGGGATTACGTTTTCGTGGCATCAGGATTCAGGGTATCTCGGTTTTCCGCACATGCCGTACGTGACTATCTGGGCAGCCGTTGATGACATGACGCAGGAGAACGGGACCGCATCGGTGATGCCCTTTTCGACGATCGGCATCCGCACGTTGGTCGAACATATCCGCGACCCCGTGACCGGCGATAAGACGGGTTACTTCGGCAAGGAACCCGGCATTTCTGCAATCGTGCCCGCGGGGAGTCTGGTCGTGTTCAGCTCCATCACTTTCCATCGCAGCGGCGCGAACACCACCGACCGTATGCGGCGAGCATATGTGACGCAGTACTCTGCCGAGCCTGTCATCAACCCCGAGACAAACGAGCCGATCCACCTTGCAGTGCCGTTTCTCAGTGGAGGCAAACGGATCTCAGGATAGCAAACGCTGTTTTAAGTCGATGCGTTTGCCATCGGCCTGGAGTCCGGTTTGTTTGAACGCGAAATTGTCAGACTGTGACTGAATGAGACCTCTCAAATGAATTGGATTTCCAAGCTCGTCAGTCTCAACGTGATGATCGTGTGTGGATCTGAAGTACCGACGCTGGCTGCTGAAATCCGTCCACCCAACATTGTGATGATCATCGCGGACGATCAAGGTTACGATGACTTCGGGTTTATGGGGAATTCTCAGGTAAGCACACCGCACCTTGATCGCCTTGCAGCGAACTCGGCACGCTATGTGAATGGCTACCTGCCCACGAGTGTCTGTCGACCGTCTCTGGCCACGTTGTTGACCGGGCTCTATCCGCATCAACATGGAATCCACTTCAATCATCCCCCACCCGGCTTCGCACGACTTTCCCGGGATGAGTCGATGACAGCCGAGCAGTTTGAACGGCTGCGAGAGCGGGCGATGGTGTTCATCAAGTCGGTGCCGACATTGCCCCGCTTGCTGGCGGAACATGGATACCAATGTCTTCAGACTGGGAAACACTGGGAAGGGCACTGGAGGAATGCGGGCTTCACACGGGGCATGACGACCGCACGGCCGTCTGCTGGTTCTAAGTACGGGAATCTGACACTGGCCAATATGGACGTCGTCGCTCATGGAAACGGCGACCACGGACTTGCAATCGGTCGTGAGACCATGCAGCCGATCGAAGAGTTCATTGACGACTGCGGGGACTTACCGTTTCTCGTGTGGTATGCCCCCTTTCTGCCACATACGCCTCATGACTCACCAGAGAAATTCACTCGGCCTTTCGAGGGAAATTCTGAGATCGCAGAGCATCTCAAGCCGTACTATGCTTCGATTGCCCAGTTCGACGATACGGTGGGACAACTCGTCACAATGATCGAACAGCGTGGACTGACCGATCAGACGTTGTTCCTGTTTGTCTCTGATAATGGCTGGAAGCCCTCGAAAGACCGGGCTGGAAGCGACTACGCTCCCGATCCGCATGCCAAACGGTCTCCCTTCGATGCGGGCGTCCGCACTCCAGTTCTGATCCGCTGGGATGGTCAAGTCACTCCTACAACGCATGACGAACTGATCAGCAGCGTGGATGTGATGCCGACATTACTGGATGCGGTCGGCATTGAATGGACTGATTTGTCGCTGCCGGGAATCAGTCTGCTGCCGAGTGCGAGAGGTGAGCAGGATCTTGATCCGCAGCGGGCTGTCTTCGGAGAAATCTATCCGGGAGATGCTAGTTCGCTGGGGCATCCCTCTCTGGACATTGCCTACCGGTTTGTGCGACAGGGCGAATTGAAGCTGATCGTGCCACACTCACACAATGGCGAATCACCCTGGCGGAGCTACTTGAAGCGGGAAGCTTTGTTTAACGTCGTGAGCGATCCTGTAGAGACGCAGAATCTCATTGACGACCCTGGCCATGCTGATTCCGAAGGGAGACTCTGTAAGATGCTTGATGAATGGTGGACGCCAAGCGATGATTCTCACCTCCCCCAACTCGATTCAGATTGAAGTGGCATTGCAGCTCATCTGGAGAATGGGAGCACCTGACACGTAATCACCTCAAAAGAGTCTCCCATGGACGTACGTAAAGCGGTCATCACCGCGGCGGCCCCCGATCAACATACCATTCCCCTCCAGCGTCTGGTGGACCGGCAGGGAAGTGACAAGACTGCCTTGCAACTCATTGTTGAGGAAGTCACTGGAGCAGGGATCGAGGAGATCTGCCTGGTCATTCGGCCGGGGGATGAAGCGTCGTATGAACAGGCGGCGGGCGAACATCTCGGACTGCTGCACTTCGTCGAGCAGACGGAGCCGCGCGGATATGGCGATGCCTTACTCCGAGCGAAGGACTTTGTCGGTGATGCTCCGTTTCTGCATCTGGTGGGAGACCATCTCTATCTCAGCGAGACGGACACCTGTTGTGCCAAGCAGTTGATCGACGTCGCCCATGTGCATGAATGTGCCGTCTCTGCAGTCCAGGCGACCCGGGAGAACAAGCTTCCCTTTTTTGGAGCAGTCGGCGGCACGCATGTCGCGCGGCATACGGACTTGTATGAAGTCAAAACGGTCGTCGAGAAACCGACGCCAACGCAGGCGGAGCAGGAACTCATCGTCGCCGGTCTGCGGGCCGGGTACTACTTGTGTTTCTTCGGCATGCACGTGCTGACGCCGCTGGTGTTAGAGACGCTGGAACATCTCGCCAGCGAATCCGACCGCAGGGTCACGCTGTCCGATGCCCTGTCCCGGCTGGCACAACGTCAGCGATACCTGGCAGCCGAATTGAAAGGAACCCGTTACAACATCGGTGCCCAGTATGGCCTGCTGATCGCCCAACTGGCCTTGTCGCTGTCGGGCCATGATCGCGATCAGATTCTGGCCGAGCTTGTGGAGTTACTGGCGACTCGACCCGCGATGTCGGCCAATGGCGGAGTCGCATCATGAGTCGGTTTGTCGATGTCATTACCAGTGACAAGGATGACCTGCGTCATCAATCGCTTGATGCACTCTGCGAGGGTGCGACACTCGCGGAGTTGTCGGATCACTGTCGGGAACTTGATGAATTCCGGCGGCGGTCGGAGAACCTGTATCACCGGGTTCGTGCGTTGTTCTTTCTGTCGGCCATCTATCGGTTTCATCTGCCGAAACGACTACCGGTTGATAATACGGGGCTCGTACCGTTCGACGCATACGAGCACCTGTTGGAACGTCGATTTCAGGAAGCGATTGATTCGTTTCTGACGCATCAGCAGGATCAGGGACCGAGCGATGCTGTGGCGAGCGGACTAGCGGAAGCCTATCACCAGCTGGCCTTTCAGACTCTGGCCGATCAGGTTCGCCGCAGTGTCCGGACTGTGCGTGGGAATCAGTGGATGTTCCGGATCGGTCATCCGGATGATCACCCGCTACGTGTCAGGAAAGAGTTGCTGTCAATCGAAGGCGTCGGGCCGTTTCCGATCCTCAGCGAGAAAACTTCGGTCCGTATGGACTTCTCACACAGTGCGTGGAGTGACATCTTCTTTCTGGGGATGGATTTTCCCGAAGGGGCACGGGTGCTCAATGTCTCGGTGGATCTGGGAGTCCGAGGCCGGGACGATGTGCCGCGACCGCCAA
>JAGQQG010000197.1 GCA_020426325.1 Planctomycetaceae bacterium
TCCGACGAGAGCGGAAACGACAGTCTACGCACGTAGAGGCCTCAACTCAGGGTTCACAGGACGCGGGTTCGATTCCCGCCGCCTCCATTTTGTCACTCTCTGACAGATTGTGCCAATCGATGCCTAACCCCCTGTTCTTACAGGGGGTTAGGCATTGGGGGCAGACTTCCGAATTGTCATCCCGTGCCACCGAATGACGATCAGAGCCGCCAGGAATGCAGCGCTGACTCATTCATCAGGTGCTGTCCGGGTTATCGCAGGGGTCGGAAGATTCGTCACAGACTTCGCCTGATCGGCAATGCCGATATGCGTGTACCGTATGGTCATCTTGATGTCACTGTGGCGGGCCAGTTCTTTGGCTTCCGGCAGTGAGGCTCCGTTCCGCAGCAGTTCGGTAATGTGAGAGTGTCGGCCTGCTGCATGAAAGTCGGCCACGCCTGCGTCCGTTTCGTAAGGGCTGCCCGCTCGTTCCAAATCCTTCTGCGCCAAGAGCCACGTCCTCTTGCCCAGATGGTCTCGGTGCTGGATCGTGTACGGCTCGTGATTGCGTTTGGAGCGTTTGTAGATAGTTGCCATGAAGTCACTTCGCGCACCACTCAACCGCGTCATGCACGACCGGGATTTCCATCGCCAGTAAGACTGGCGAGTAGAGCCTGAAATGAATCGTTGCGGCCTTTTCAACAGGAATTACCCACTCCGCACCCAGTTGCCAAAACAGCCCGATACTTCCCACATACAACAACGGAAACAGACAGGTTCCAATGAAATCGCAGACGTGTGATATCTACACCGAATCGATCTCATTATTCGCCTCTGTACATCGAGTTGGCACTGTCCCACGTCTCACTCCAGACTGCGGAACGGCAACTCGCGCTTGAAATTCCAGTATGTCGTGAGAAACTGCACAGCGATATCTAGCAGTACTCATCCTTGCCCGATGATGGGGCGGATGGGACGACCGTTCGCGATCGGCAGGGGGCGGTTTAGTCGGTCGTAGATCTGTGTTTCTGGATCAATGCCCATCAACGCATACATCGTGGCAGCGATGTCTCCGAATGTCGTGGGATCACGTTCGGGATACGCACCATGCTTGTCGGAGGCGCCGTATATCGATCCCCCGCGAATTCCGCCGCCTGCGAGCAGCACGGTATTACATGAGGGCCAGTGATCTCGGCTTACTGCTCCATTGATTTTCGGCGAACGTCCGAATTCTCCCATCCAGACGACTAATGTTTCATCAAGTAATCCCCGCGACTCAAGATCGAGCAGCAGTGTCGGCAAGGTTTGATCGGTGATTGGCAGATGAAACTCCGGCAGGATTTTGTACATCCGCGTATTGTTGAATCCATGAGTGTCCCAGCCACCAATGGTCGTGCTTTGTCCTCCAATTCCTTTGGAGAAGTAGACGTTGACGAACTTCACACCCGCTTCGACCAAACGGCGTGCCAGCAGGCAACCTTGCCCATACGTCGTCCGACCGTAACTTTCTCGGACTTGATCGGGCTCCTGAGACAGATCGAATGCCTCCCGAACTTTAGGTGCGGTCAGCATCGAAAGGACCTTTTCATAAGTCTCGTCCAATCCCTGTGCTTCCGCCGAAGATTCCAACAACCGTGATTGCCGGTTTATGAGTTGCTGCATCCTGCGTCGGTCCGTCAGACGATCATGTGACAGGTTCGCGGGAATACTCAATTCTGGAAGCTGAAAATGTGGCTCGTTTGGATCTTGAGTGATCAACAGGGGATCAAATCCCTTCCCCAGAAAGCTGCTATCCTGTCCGGGAGTTTCCGAACCGTCGCCGATGACATAAGGATAAGAAACGAACGTCGGCATGCCTGAATGTGCTGGAGCGACGTTGTCAACGACGGAACCGTATGCGGGGTAGAGATCAGGCAACTTTCTCAGCCGCTGGTCATCGAGAGGTGGTGTGACCCCGGTCAATGCATGGTAGCTGGCGGAATTATGGTTCTTCATCGTGTGGTGAACCGAACGGACAAGTGCCACCCGGTCCATCACCTTTGCAGTTTTCGGAAGATGCTCACAGATCGACAGACCGGGGACAGAAGTCCCGATGGGAGAGAACTGACTGCGAATACCGTCCGGGGCATCGGGTTTCATGTCAAACAGATCGACATGACTCGGCCCACCGAACTGAAACAGAAAGATTACTGACTTGGCTCGCACTGGCCATGCCGCTTCATCTGCTCCTTGATTACTCGCGGATAGGAACTTGGGGATCGTGAGACCCAAAAAACCGGCGCCGCCGATGCGCAACACATCACGACGCAGCAGCGAACGGATGTCCCAAAGATGATTTCGCTCACCAAGCATGTTTTGAATGATACCGATCTGACCAGTGAAATTCAGGGACTCTCAATGACGGAGAAGGAACTCATTCGAGTTGACGAGCGCCCAAAGCAAATCCTCCAACCCAGGCTCCGAATCAGCAGCTTCTTGACAATGAGCAATAGCCATATTTATTTCCTCATTTGTCGGCGCGCGAGTGAGCGTTGTCCAATAGAGCTCAACGATGATCTCATGCACGCTCCGCCCGGAACTGATCAGCAACTCGATCTGAGTTGCGGAACCTGACAGAAGTTCATTCATCAGTGGACCACTCACCATTTGAAACGTCTGGCTCAGGGTGGTTTCGTTTGATCGTTCACACTCGCAAGTCTGTAACCGTTGTGGCTTACCGAATGTCACGAGGAACTGGTCACCCGGACTGGGTTGCTGATCGCGTGGTCGGATGGCACGAACACCCGGTAGCTGTGACGCCCGCATTCCTGCAGGGAAGCCATTAAATGAGACAGGCTGACCGGTCACCTGCGAAACAGCATCCAGAATCTGCTCTGCGCTGAGACGTCGTACCACAGGCCGAGCGTAGTTCTCAACCTCAATGGGTTCCACTGGTCTATTTCCGAGAGATGCCTGATACGTCTGAGAATTCATGATGAGGTGGATCATTGCCCGAACGTCGAAACCGCTCTCGATAAAATAGTCTGTTAAAGCTTCGAGGAGTGCTGGATTGGAAGGTGGATTCGTAATGCGGAAATCGTCGATCGGTTCAACAATCCCACGACCAATCAGCTGGTACCAGATCCGATTTACCTGGGATCGCGCGAACTGCCGATTTTCTTGAGACACGATCCAGTCTGAAAGTTGCAGCAAACGATCGGCATCGTCGTCAACCGCGATTTCCGTATCACCCAAGAACCTCGAAGATGCAGACTGTCCAGTTTGAGCGTGAGTCACGTTCCCCTTAGGCAACATGTAGACGACCTGTTCACCGATGAACTCATTCTTGTCGAGCCGATCCTTCCGCGTATTGTCGAACAACTTGTAGTTCACTTGAGAAAACAGATTCGCCCAGCCGTAGTAGTCATCCTGGGTCCAACGATCGAAGGGATGGTTGTGACATTTGGCACATTGCAGACGGATTCCGAGGAACAGCTGCGCGGACGACTCTGCTCGCGTTAACGGATCTCGCAGCGCGCGATAGTAGTTGGCGGCAGGATGATGATAAGTTGAACCACGCGAGGAGATCAGTTCTCGTACGAATCGATCCATCGGCATGTTTTCAGCAAATGCCTGCTTAATCCATTGATGGAAGTTCTCCACCCCTTTGCGGTCCAGTGACTTCTCCTCATTCCGTAACAGGTCGGACCACTTCAGAGCCCAAAAGTCTGCATACTCCTGGCGATCCAGAAGTTCGTCGATCAATTGCTCTCGCTTATCAGGTTGGTCGTCCGACACAAACTGCCGTGCTTCCGTTGAGGTGGGTAACAGTCCGATGAGATCGAGAAATGCCCGTCTCAGAAACACCTCATCGCTGGCCGGAGGCGCGGGGTTGAGTCGAAGTTGTTTGAGTTTTGCAAAGACGTGATCATCAACGATGTTCGTGGATGGTGTTTTGTTCCAGTTCGAATCATCACTGTCAGGGAGAAATGCCAGCCGCACCGGCAATTGCCGGTCGAGATAACGAACGATGACCGTCGTTTCTCCAAACGCTTCTTGCTGGACGATGCCGTCGACTGTGACAGTCACGATTTGCTCGACCGGCTCATAGACCGCAAGTCGGGTGACATCGCGGGTCGTCCCGTCAGAGAAACAGGCTGTTGCCCGTAGTTGTACTTGACCCTCTGCACCGAAGATCGTTTTTTCAGCGGGCTGCACATCCAGCTTTGCGAGTGGCGACTCCAGCTGGGCATCGTGGGGCGCGTCGGCCTCAAGCCATCGAAGCAAGATCTGGTATTCCAGCGAATCAACTTGAAATCGCTTGCCGCCGAGGTGCTCGACCTGCATGGTCGGCTTGAGCAACAGTAGACTCTGGGCAGGGTCTTGAGTGTTGATTCGGCGACCGTCGAACTCGCGAGTCACCGACAGGAAATCGAAACTCGGATCCTGGCCTCTCAGTGAAAGCAGAAAACCACCTTTGCCGAACTTGTTTCCGTGACACACGCCCTGATTACATCCCGCTTTGGCGAACACAGCCATAACATCGTTGCGAAACGAAATCTCGTCAGCAAAAGTGTCACACGGGATCAGCCCTGCCAGGGTCATCAGGATCGGGATAAAAATGTGTAATACCCGCATTCATCACGTCTCTCGTAGAAAAAGAATCTTGCTCTGAGGCTATCTCTTGGTGTCAGAGATTTCCACCAAGTTTCGATTCGATGCAGTAGGGGACCTTGAGCGAGCATCAATCTCAGAACCGATGTTCTGTTCATACCCGAGCGGTTTCTCACAGCATTCTGGACTTTCGATCGAGAGTTGCCGTCGTGCGGTTAGTAGTGAGATCTGGTAGCACGAACTCGATGTCTGGCAGCCTGACGTCGGGTTGATTAGGAATGTGTGTCCCACAGCTGCAACTGCCTTGGCACCTTCGGGCCAAGTCACGTCGCCGACTTTCGGGACAGCAACTCGAACCTGCGGACTCAACTGCTGAGGATCATTCGCCGTGCCGGCCTAAAACCTTGGCCGAAGCTGTTTCAGAATCTGCGGAGCAGCCGACAGACGGAGTTGGCTGAGTCGTTCCCTTCTCACGTTGTGTGTGAATGGATCGGCAACTCCGAGGAGGTCGCTCGGAAGCATTACCTCCAAGTCACGGAAGACCATTTTGAGCGCGCGCTGCACAATCCGGTGCAGCACCCCCTCGCATTGTCTCGCAGGACGATAAAACGCGAGTCGAAAAACCCTGGAAAACGAGAGTATTCGACATCACGCGAGTCAGTGCGAAATGAAAAAATAGCCGAGGCGGGACTCGAACCCGCACGCTCCTTTCGGAACTTCGGATTTTAAGTCCGATGCGTCTGCCAATTCCGCCACTCGGCCAAGCTCTTGTTTTGTAGACCCAATTTGTCTCGCATTGTTTCTGGCATGGCGTCTGATCCAACCGCATGTAAATACGAATGTCACAACTGCCAAGATAGGAACATATGATTTAGATGTATAGCATTTCCACACACCTCACACGAGCCACCACTTCGTCGAAAAATTCGTTCTAAGACTGCGAAGAACGAGAAAACTCCTCAACATCGTGCTTGGCTGCATACCGCTCCGAGAAAGACAACCTGAGTACGACGATCTGTACAGTGGATGTCGAGTGCATTGCCAAGTCTATGTATTCGAGCCTGAATAAGTCTTTTTGCCAGTTGGGGTGGGGCACGTTAGCCGGGGGGCTCAGGTGGCGAGGGTGCCTTGCCAGTGAATCGTCGAGGGTTGCTGGCAAGTGAGGCAGATTCGCAGGCACCAAACGAGCGCAACGGCGAGGGCCGCGAGGAGTTTTCTCAGATTTGAGCCGGTGATGCCACCAGGGCTTACGCATCGATTTTGGCGGTGTTGAAGACTCTGAGCAGGTAGTCAGGGTCGAGGGCGCAGGCCATGCGT
>JAGQQG010000198.1 GCA_020426325.1 Planctomycetaceae bacterium
CGACCAGTTCCCTCCCCAGGAATGCCGGAACTACTTCAAACACTGCGGCTATACTGCACACTGACTTTGGAAATGCTCTAGAAGACTGGCTCTCACCGTACTTCGTACATTACCGGCCAACTGACGCGGTTTTCATCTTGGTAGATCCCCATTTTTTCGAGTGGCAACTGTTCAAAGCCAACTTGCCAAGCCGGTGAGTCAGGTTTGAGTGCGAAGTCGACGGGCCGCGGAGAGGTGCCATCGGACAATTGATCGGGTGATTGAAAATGGGGGTCACGGTCGACGAGGTTACTCTCGATCGTCACGTATTTCCTTGCGTCATCATTCACTTCGTCCCACTTCCCACCAAACGAAACGTTGGCGAACACCCGGTTCCCACGGGGAGCGGCGGGTTCCTCGTCCAGGATGTTGATGAGTTCGGGATACCGTTCGCTGTATGGGGGCTCGTTATATCGGATACCGGAGAGTGTTCCCTTCTCACGTCCTTCCTGCACCCATTCATCAGAATGGTCGTGCGCCCAGCCGAGTGCACGGGCATCAATGTGGAGTGAAGGATTGCAGTCCACGAACAGATTCCCCTTGACCACACAATCGCGGCCGCCACCGATGAAAGCAGCACGCGTGACCCGATAGAACAGGTTACCGGAGATCTCCGTCCCGCAAAACATGTCGTCAAGATAGACACCGACGCAACCGCGTCCCTCGAACCCGGTGATGTGATGAAGGTAATTGTTCCGAATGACGGTGCCCCGCATGGTCCAGTTGCGGCCCGTGTAGATTGCACCGGCATCGTTCGATTCGTAACAGACGCTGTGGATCTCGTTTAACTCGATCAGATGGTCGTTTCCTCCGAAGCCCATCCCCATGTGCGGCGCGTTGTGGATCAGGTTATGAGACGCCCGGTTTCCCACGCCTTGCAGAGTGATTCCGGGTTGATAGACACGTTTCACGCGTGCGTAGTGATGGACATGGTTGTTCTCTGCGAAATGTCCGGCTGGGGTAAGTGTCGTTCGATCACCACCGGACAATGAGATTCCACCCCCACCCATGTTGGACATGTCACAGCCGACAACTCCGTGATGAGTGCCATCAGAAACCTGTACGGCCCATCCACCGACGTTGCGAATCGTACAACCCACGATGCGATTCTCGGAACCGCCCGACATCGTGATCGCTGTTCCCCGCGTTCCCTCGAGGATAAAACCATCCATGCTGACATGTGACACATCCTGCATGTTGATCAGTGTCGGAATGACTGAAACGATGGCCTCAGATTCTTCGACCGGAGAGGGGGGCCAGAAGTAAAGCATGCCGCTTTCACGATCGACATACCACTCGCCGGGTTGGTCAATCTCCGAGAGCAGATTGAACCCATAGAACCATTGCCCCTTCCGGTAACCATAGCCGTGATATGGTGGATCGACTTCGATGACATGCCGATCGGTGTCGATCGACTTGATTTTGTGACGCTGCTCGGACCAGTCCCAGAACCAATAACCGTGCACCCAGGCGTCTCGTTCCTCGGTCCAACGATCTGGTCGGTCGCTGTCGTAGGCAAAGATGCCTTCGGCACAACCCTTGGTGCCCCGAATGTCGACCTCCGTTGAGCCAAGCACCTCTGCAATTCGGGAGAATCCTTCGTTCGGCCAACGAGAAACGGTCATCGCTTGCCCGTCAAAGAACAGTTCGATCCCACCACCCGCTGGTGAACCAAATTCAGTGATTCCCAGTTCCTTCAAGTCCGCGCACATGAGTTGATCGCGAGCAGAGGGATCGAGTCGGTCTAGTATTGCAGTGTCGTCGACACGCTTCCAATTATTCACGAGCTTTCCGCCGAGCAGTCTGACCTGTTTCCCCACGGTGGCGCGATACACAATCGGGGCTTCCTCAGTCCCAGAATCTTCCTCTGGCAACTCAAATGGTGTGTCTAAAATGTAGGTCCCCTCACGCACTTCGATGATTGCCCCTTCGGGCAGTTGGTTCTCTCGAAGAAGTGTTCTGACCGAGTCTCGTGCCTGGGGCAGTGTGGCCATCGGACCATCGGTCTGATTCTTGTTGGGTGAGGCTAGACGCCCCGTCCATGCGTCGTTTCCATCCCGGGCCACATACAGATGCATCGGGTCCGCAGAGACACCGCGTACACACATTCCGACCATCAGGACACAGCTGACGATTCCGATAAAACGACGGACTTTCAAGATCATTGGGATGCCTTTCAGGTCTCTCCCCTAGTCAACACCGAGTTCCGGCGAATCAACTTTGGCTCACGCCGAGGGCTCAACTTTTGTGCACCGGCCGATTTCCCGCACGGCTTGTCTCAGGCGTTGGGAGTTTTCGACGATGGCGAGCCGGAGGTAGCCTTCGCCGTCTTCACCGAAGCCGCGGCCGGGAGAGACCGCGACGCCGCCTTCGTCCAGGAGTTTCATGGCGAAGTCGATTGAACCCATCCTGGCCCAGGGTTCGGGGATCTTGGCCCACACGAACATACCGGCTTTGGGTCGTTCGATATCCCAGCCAAGGCGTTCGAGACCGTCACACAGGGCGTCGCGTCGCCCCTGATACTCCTTGGCGATCGCCTCGACTGCTGCGTCGCAATGGCGCATGGCGACAATGGCTGCGATCTGAGTGGCCTGGAAGATGCCGTAGTCGTAGTAGCCTTTGATCGTAGCCAGTGCTCGGACCATCTCGGCGTTTCCACAACAGAAGCCGATGCGCCAGCCAGCCATGCTGTAGCTTTTGCTCATCGACGTCAGTTCGACTCCCACGTCGGTCGCCCCGGGAACGGCGAGAAAACTGGGGGCGTGATATCCGTCGTAACAGATGTCTGCGTACGCGAAGTCACTGATGACGAGGAACCCGTACTTCTTGGCAAGCTTCACCAGATCGACGAAAAACTCTTGCTCGACGACTGCGGCAGACGGGTTGTGCGGATAGTTGGCGACGACGACCTTTGGTGAAGGGTAAAGGTGTTCGCACGTGTAAGCGATGTTCGAGAGGAACTTTTCCGGGTCACGACAGTCAAGGGCAATGACGTTGCCGGCTGCCAGCATAACTGCGTAGCTGTGAATCGGAAATGTCGGCGAGGGGACGATGGCCGTGTCGCCCGGTCCCATCAGGGCCAGACACATGTGGCTGAATCCCTCCTTCGACCCGATGCAGGCGATGACCTCGTTATCCGGGTTCAGCCTGACGCCGTACCGCTTCCAGTAACGCTTGGCAACCTCTTTACGGAGGTTTTCGATGCCGTTCGAGACGGAGTAGCGATGGTTGCGAGGATCAGCCAGAGCCTCTTTCATTTTCTCTTGAATGAGTGGGTCGGGAGCATCTGTCGGGTTGCCCATGCCCAGATCGATGACGTCGACTCCGGCAACGCGTTTCTCGTACTTGAGCTTGTTGATCTTACCGAACAGATATGGCGGGAGACGCTTGACGCGATCAGCAACCGGGATGGAAAAGGCCTGATCACTGATCGGGGTTTCGGATTCGCTTCGCATGGGAATGGCCGGATCGGCAACGGGTTAAGGGGTGAAAACGACGTCGAGGAATCGACGGTCGCTGATCATAACAAAACTGGGTCGATTAGCGATTCGGACAGTTGACGCTGCCTTCAGGTTCATTTCAAGACGAGCGAAGGCCTATCTGGAAGGCCATCTTCAATGGAATCCAGTCAAAGAACGGTTGTCGTTGTTTCCATCCTCCGCCTTGAGAACGACTTAATGACGGGGACTTGTTCTTCGCCGTTTATTCACAGATCAGTCGTGAAACGTTCACGAAAGTTCAGATAGTCCCTCCTGTGGATCTTGTCGATCCGCAGTCTGAAGGTACTGAGTAATGCAAATGACAGGAGTCGATGGATGAGTAAAACAGTGAGTTGGTCGAAGAGGGGAAGAAAGCAGGGGTTCACGCTGATCGAACTCCTGGTCGTGATCGCGATCATCGCGATTCTGATTGCTCTGCTGCTGCCGGCAGTGCAACAAGCACGTGAGGCTGCCCGCCGCACACAGTGCAAAAACAACTTCAAGCAGATGGGTCTGGCAGCACACAACTACCACGACGTCTACCTGCGTTTGCCGTCATCCGGGGAATCGACGGACCTCGCCTTGGTCAGCCGCCGCATGTTTCCGGTTTCGTTTCATACGGCGATCCTGCCATATATCGACCAGGCCAACATCTACAACCAGTGGGACATGAACACCCACTACACGAGTACTACGAATGCACCACTCGCACAGTCGTTCGTCCCCGGCTACGTTTGCCCGTCAAACGGTACGACTGGTGATGACACACTTGGTTATAAGCATACCGACTACATGCCGATTGCTTACACCGACATCGACCCGGTGACGGGCCTCCGAAACCCGAGCGGTAGTGGTAATCTGAACGCCGACGTTCAGGGAGCACTCGGTTTTTGCCGCAAACTGCGCGATCAGACTGACGGAACCAGCAACACCGCTATGGTGATTGAAGACTCAGGTCGTCCGACACAGACCGCAGGTCACTATGATGCGGCCGCTCGGACCTACGGCGGCGCGAACGGTCTGGACCCGACTCAGTTGTTCTTGAACCCGGACGAAGTTCCCGGCACGTTTGGAGGCAACTACGGTGCTCCCAACCGTTGGGCCGATCCTGACAACGGCAGTGGTGTCTCCGGTCCTCCCAACCTTGGAATGGGAGAAACACGGGTCATCAATAACAACAATTCCCCCAAGGGTGGACCGGCAGACTGCTTGTGGGAACTTAACAATTGCGGCCCGAACGATGAGCCGTTCAGCCCCCATACTGGAGGTGTTCACCTCCTGCTTGGTGATGGCAGTGTCCACTTCCTCTCTGAGAATGTTGACGTCCATATCGTCCGCAAGCTGTGTGATCCGAGCGACGGTGAGATTCTTGGCGAGTTCTGATTCGGCACCTGTGATCTGACTGCTGATGCGAAGCCTCGGGTTCGGAAACGAACTCGAGGTTTTTTTGTGTACCAGTGGGAGTTGAGGACGGTATCACATCAATCCAGCCACGAAAAAATCAAATGACGAACAAAGAACAGTGATCGGGATCAAGGCCACACTGAACGTGATCCAGTTTTTAGCGGAAATCCGTGAGGGATCATCCCGATCTGACCGGAAGAATCGTCCTCACCGGACGACGAAATGGCAGGAGGCAGAACGTAACCTTAGACAGACGGCACACAGGCGGTTACGATAAAAAGTCCCGCCTATGGATTCCCGCCATGCGTCCAATCGCCCTCTCCTTCAACCTGCTGTGGATTGTCTGCGGTTCCGCGCTCAGCCTCAATGCGTGGGGACAGCAACCGTCAACAGACGATCAACCGGCATCGCCAGTCGCCGTCTCAAGGGTGCTGGAACGCGAGATTGGTGGTTCTCAAACGATTGTGGGGACGATCGAGCCCGCACGACGGAGCATCGTCGGCAGTGCGGTCGATGGGCGGGTGATTGAGTTCCCCCTGGAGAGTGGCGACCGGGTCTCGGAGGGAGACAAGTTGGCTCAACTGCGGACCGAGACTCTGGAGTGGCAGCTGGCAGCGGCCCAGGCCGAACTGAAGCTTCGTGGTCAGGAACTCGCGGAGTTGAAGAACGGAACCGACCCGGAACAGGTGGCCAATCTGGAAGCCCGGATGAAGGCCGCACTCTCGCAAAGTGACTACACCTCATCTCAATTAAAGCGGACCCAATCCCTCTTCGATCGGGGACAGGTTGCGACGCAGACTCAACTGGACGAAGCACGCTCGCTAGCCTCCACGGCCGAACAGGAATTCCTGGGGGCCAAAGCACTGCTCG
>JAGQQG010000199.1 GCA_020426325.1 Planctomycetaceae bacterium
GGCAAACAACAGGATCAACGCGACCACCAGGCAAAAGATTGCGGTCGATTCCACCATGGCTAGACTGACGAAAAGTGTCCGCGTGATGGATGAGGCTTCGTCGGGTTGTCGAGCCAATGCGTCCATGGCTGCCGCACCGATCCGGCTTTCGCCGATCGCCGCACCAATCGCTCCGAGTGCGATCGTGAGCGCTGCCCCTGCCATTGCAACGATGGCGATGATGGTTTGGTCAGTCATGTTTCTCTATTCCTCTCCAGCGCTAATCGCAGCACCAATGTAAACCGTTGAAAGTATGGCAAAGATATACGCCTGCAAGAGTCCGATGAGCAAATCGAGTGCCATCAGTGGTGTTGGAACCAGGAACCCGGCTAATGCGACCAGCAATCCGACGACCAGATGACCGGACATGATATTTCCGAACAGGCGTACCGCGAGCGCAAGAGTACGGGACAGTTCTGAAATGACATGCAACGGCATGAGTAACGGATTCGGTCGAAAGTAATGTCTGAGATAGCCCATCAATCCGTTCGTCTGAATGCCAGCGAAGGGGACACTTAAGAAAACGACAGCGGCTAATGCTGATGTCGTTGCCAGACTTCCAGTCGCTGGATGAACTCCGGGAAGTTCTCCAGCGATGTTACATACAGCGATAAACAGGAACAGGCTTCCCGACAAGGTCGCCACAACCGCATGTCGACGACCGATGATCTCTTCCACTAATTCGTCAAAACTTTCAACGACGAGGTATGCGACCACGGAAAGCCAATGCTGAGGATGCAACCTCACAGTGCTTCTCAGCAGAATCGCTACTCCAACCAGGATGATGGACACGATTGTCGAAGTGACCATTGTTTCGGTGATCGGAATCGGACCGAGATCAAACAACACGGGATCGCCAAAGATTCGAAGTTGCATGGGGCTACTCCGAAGGAGAATGAATTTGTATTGACGCAGTGGCTTGTTTGCCACTCCTGGCAACAAGCCATCCTCCCGTGAGTACCAACCCGACGGCCCACCCAGCAGTCGAGTAAAGGATCAGGCCTGAAAGTGCGGATAAGACGAGCACTGAAGCGACAAAGCTCAATCGCAGAATTCCCCAAACCGGAGTCCATGCGGAGAGACGACTCGTTGCTCGCCACAAGATCGAGGCATGAACAATACCGACCCCCAGACCCGCTGCGATCCATAAGACTGTGGTCAGTTCAATCATGTTTCTGTGTCACTGCTTTCCAGGCGACAAAAGAACCAAGCAGAACGCCTGCGGTCAACAACATCAAGGTGAGACGAATACCAGAATTCCATTTTAGATCCAGGTAACGTCCCAGTAATGCACCTCCGACCGAACCGAAAACGATCGGCCAACCCACCATACCCAACACTTGCAAAGATCGCCAAAAACTCCGGTGTCCTGCTTCTCTCCGAGCGAGACGCGAACTGTCACGCCTGACAGCATTGCGAGGATCGGAACGCTTGGAGCTATTTGGTTGTATCAAGGTGTCCCCGGTGCGGAACTTTTGGGCCCATCTTCATGACTCAATTCCTGTAATATGCGCGTTTCCAATCGCCCCAGTGTGTGCCGTACTTGCATTTCCTCGTTTGGTTCAGAGAGCAACGCATCAAGTTGCCGGGAAACCGACTCGACATCATCGCCCACGACGGCCAGTGGTGTCAGCAAGCTTGCCAATTCACGACGCGTGTGCAGTAATCCTCCAGCAGTTCCAGCATAACGCATGCCGTTTCTCGACCTGAGGAGGATCAGTCCGGCTTCAACCGCCAGCACAGTCGGCTCCCCTCGTGGACGCAAACCGATGTGTCCCGTCTTCGTGGGGACTCGGATCGCCGCGACATCTTGATCGACGACCGTCTCACTCGGTGTGCGGATTGTCACATGGAGTGTTGGCTTCGTCATTGGGAAGTCGCTTTGCCTTGTTCTGTCTGTTGAATCTCTTCTAAAGAACCGATCATGAACAGCTTCTCCTCAGGGATGGCATCGCAGTGGCCATCCAGAATCGCTTTCACACCGTCTACTGTCACATTTACTGGTACGTTACGTCCACGCATACCGGTGAAAGCCTCTGCAACAAAGAATGGCTGAGTGAGGAAGTTGCGTAGCCGCCTCGCGCGTCCCACCAATTGTCTGTCTTCGCTGGAAAGTTCATCGATTCCAAGCATCGAGATCAGGTCCTTCAGCTCTTCGTATCGCCCCAGTGCTCGTCTCGCCTCCTGAGCAACGTCATAGTGTCGCTGGCCGACAACCGCAGGATCAAGCGCTTTCGAGGAAGACGCGAGAGGGTCTACGGCCGGGTACAACCCTTCAGCGGCAACGTCTCGCGAGAGTACCAGTGAACTGTCCATATGCCAGAAAGCATGTGTGATCGCAGGATCTGAATAATCGTCGGCAGGGACGTAAATCGCTTGAACGGAAATCATGTCACCATGCTGCGTGGCGGTGATGCGTTCTTCCAGAGCAGCAATGTCGGCAGCCAGTGTCGGCTGGTAGCCCACTCGCGAAGGCAAACGGCCCAAAAGGCCAGACACCTCCATGCCAGCCTGTACATGTCGGTAAACATTGTCGATCAAAAACAGAACGTCCTTCTTCTCGACATCACGAAAATGCTCAGCCACTGACAGCGCTGCCAAACCGACCAGAAATCTTGCTCCGGGTGGTTCGTTCATCTGGCCGAAGATCATCGCGGTACGGTCCATGAAGCCGCGATCCTTCAACTCTTGCCACAACTCGAGCCCTTCACGTGATCGTTCACCAATCCCCGCAAATACTGCAATGCCTTTCAAAGTTGCAACTGCATTGTGAATAAACTCGGTCAGCACGACCGTCTTTCCGACGCCCGCACCACCAAAGACAGCCACTCGCCCACCATGAGTAAAGGGACAGAACAGATCGATCACTTTGATCCCGGTCGGATAGACGTCCCCCAAACCGAGACAGAATGAGGGCGGAGGAGGAGTTCGATGAAGTGGCAACGATTCATCCCACGAAAGCTCCGCTCCTCCATCCAGGGGGCGTCCCTGCAAATCAATCAGTCTGCCCACTAATTGCTTGCCGACCGGAATCCGCAAAGGTCTGCCATCACAGTACACCCGCGCGCCTCGACACATCCCACGTGTGCTGCCAGTCGCTATCGCGCGCACCGATGAATTCCCCAAGTGAGATTGAACGACCGCCATGGTCGACTCTTCATCATGCAATTCGCAGGTCAGTGCTGCATCGATTGAAGGCATTTCGTTCTCAAACCATGCATCGATGACCGTTCCACGAACGGCCGTTATCTGTCCCTTGATCGTTGTGTCACGTTTAAGCGTCATCAAAACACAGCTCCACAATCAGTTTAGCCATCCGGAGAGGATTACGCTGCTTGCATTTGAAAAGTGCTGCGAGGAAAACTTTTACCGACCTCCACTGGAAAGTCGTTCATCACAAGACATCACCCCATGGAAGCGATTCCGGAGAATCTGAGTCGTGTCGGTGCACATTTCCTGATAGCCGCTATCGATTGACGTTTACCACTTCTCCGTTAGGTTTATGATGCCCGGGTCTCGGGGCGATGATAGTCGAGTGTGCGTTCGCAGGTGGGGTAACATCCCGATTAACAGAGCGGCAGTCGCTAGAGTGCGCGGCGAACTTGGTGAACCTTCAATTTCAGGTCCTCCTTCACGCTCGTTGTTTTTGACGAGGCGGCTCTTTTTTGGCAACGCATCACGAGGAACAGGTCTGCCAGCATCAACAGTGTGACGTGGTGGTGCCAGTCAGTCCAGGTCCGGCGCTTCGAAGTGATCCAATCCCAGTTCGCCTTTCATTTGACGATCATTGCGTTCGATCCACCAGCGGTCTTACGCCGTTTGATCAGCCGATTCAGCGACTCGTTGGGCGGCAGGTTCGACAGGAAAGACTTGGCGGGAGCATCTGCATCCGCTGGCCATGCCGCCAGCAGTCTGCAGACCGGTTGAGGAACTTTTCCGGCACTGAGTCGGTGTGCCGTTCGCACGAGCCAAGCCGCGAGCCGGCTGGACAGTTTCTGCCGTCTGCCCTCTCGCCAAGTGAATTTGCGGAACGACTTCACGCGGCTCATCGCCCATTCCCGTGAAGCCGTGCTGACGGGCACGTTCGATCATCCCCAGCAGCAGTTGCCACTCGGACTGGGCACCGACATCGTCGGGGACTCCCGCCTGATCACAGCGGGGGCGGTCTTCGGGCCACGCTTGGGGAGGTCGAGTCCACATCGAGGCAGAACACATCCAGTCCGTCGGCGTCTTGCAACGTCACGCTGGTCTGGCAATGCCCACTTTCCCGAGCGTGCCGCTGGACTGCCGCGCCACACCCACCGCATGTCGGCCATGCTTGGGAAACCCCGTGTGATCGACGATCAACGAACCTCCGGGTGCCGCGTGTTCGACCACAAACCCGGCCAGCGACTCCCGCAATAGCCTTCAACGGCCACTGGCACCAACTCGTGAATCACACTCACCCTAGACGCCTGAACAACCGCCGATCAGAGACTGTACCCGCAGGAACCAGTTCAGTAGTCACACCTCTGGGGGATTTCTACAATCTGGAGACTGCTGACGAGACGTCTGACTGTTGTTTGATCGAGGACATTTCCGCATGAGGCGAATTCAAGAGTTGCTGGCGCTGACGTTGATACTTACCAGCGTGGTGGTCGCAGGTGACTGGCCGCAGTGGAGAGGAGTTCACCGCGACGGTGTTGCAGCGGATGAGGCGATTCGTGACGACTGGTCAGAGAGACCGCCAGAGTTGTTATGGATGGTCGAGGGCATGGGGGCCGGCTATGCGAGCGTGTCGATTGCACACGGCGTGCTTTACACCACCGGCAACGATGAGACGAGTCAGTTCGTTGTGGCTGTGGATGCGATGACCGGCAAGCGGCTGTGGTCCACGTCTTTGACAGACGAGCCACCGAGCCACAGTTACCCCGGCGCACGCTGCACTCCCACGGTCGACGGGGATCGGCTCTATGTCACTACGTCCAACGGCGCGATCGTGTGCCTGCTCCGGGACGATGGCAGCGTGATCTGGAAGAAGGACTTCTCTCCTGAGTGGCAAGGTCAACTGATGTCCCATTGGGGTTTCTCGGAAAGCCCGCTCGTCGACGGTGATGCGGTCCTGTGCACGCCCGGCGGCCCGGACGCTCTGATCGTCAAACTGGACAAGCTCAGTGGCGAAGAGATCTGGCGGTCTGCTGTCCCGAAGTCTGCCTTTAACGGACAGGCTCCTCCCGCTGGGTATTCTTCGATCGTCATTTCACAAGGCGGAGGTGTGAAGCAATATGTCCAGATGACCGGTCGCGGTCTGGTTGGCGTGCGGGCGGATGACGGAAAGGTATTGTGGAGTTATGGTCGCATCGCCAACGGGACGGCTAACGTTCCGACTCCGATCGTAATCGATGACTACATCTTTGCATCGACGGGTTACGGTGCTGGAGCCGCATTAATTCACCTTGAGGCGAACAAGGACTCCGAAGTAACCGCGGAGGAAGTTTATTTTCTCGACGGAAACACTTTCCAGAATCATCATGGAGGGATGGTCCGCTACGGCGACTTCATTTATGCCGGCAACGGCAAGAACAACGGATTCCCGACGTGCGTTGAATGGAGAACGGGCGACATCGCCTGGGGTGGTAAACTCCGAGGTGCGGGAAGTGGTTCTGCTGCGGTTACGGGATTATCCGACAACATCCTGTTCCGGTATCAGGATGGTGTGATTGCCCT
>JAGQQG010000019.1:0-65903 GCA_020426325.1 Planctomycetaceae bacterium
GCGGAATCCATTGTCACCCGCAGGTCCTGTGGGATCGGTCACTGGGGCCTTGGAGAATGTGGCTGCGTATGTGTCCTGGCACCACTCCCAGACATTGCCGTGCATGTCGAATAGCCCGAAGCGGTTGGGTTGGAACTGACCAGTTGGAGCCGTCAGTGGGAATCCGTCGTCCCAGTCATCCTCGTCTTCTGGCCGCAGGAGCGTTTCGACTTTGTCGTAAGCAAAATTCCCGATGATGAACATGTCCTCATCGCCGTTGCCGCTGGCGAAGCGGGTCGTCGTCCCTGCGCGACAGGCGTATTCCCACTCGGCCTCGGTCGGCAGACGATACGTGGCTCGCTCTTTCTTGCTCAGCCAATCACAGAAGGCGATCGCATCATTCCAGCTGACATTCACGACCGGATGATCTTCAGTCTGCTCCAGCCCGGTGCGATCCCAGTTGTTGTCTTCGCTGAACAGAAACCGACGGCGGTCCGCATCGAAGCGGTATCCACCATTCGCTTTGTATCCTGTCTCGCTGACAAACTGCCGAAACTGCCCCACCGTTACTTCGTTGGCTCCCATGCGGAAGTCGCGGGAAATTGTCACCTGGTGGGATGGTTGTTCGTCGTCCTGAGCATCCTTGTCCCCTTCCGTTAAGCCCATTGTGAATGTCCCGGCAGGAATGGTCACGAGTTGCATGCCAATCGAGTTGACTTCGCTCTCCTGCTTGAGTGCGAACTCCTGGGCGATTTCGGAGAAGTTCTGCACAAACACCTCCCGCTGGACCGTGCCGCCCGGCACGTTCAGCGGTGCGAAGATACGAGCCAGTTTGGGAAAGCGGGTGAGCAGCTTGGCGAAGTTACTCGTCGTCAGGCCAGCCTCAGCAGCTGCCGTTTCCAGATCGAGTTCCTGCTCGAACTGTCGGGCCAGCTGCAGAATAGGGTCCTTCTTTGACGAGCTGACTCCCGCCTGTTGGAGTGCCCGGAGGAATCGGTCCTTGTCCTGATCCATCAGTCGGTCGAGGACACCCAGTTTGGGGTATAAGGTGAGAATCTGCTCTCGCTCTTCGTCATCGAAGGCTCCGGGGTTCTTCTCAACTGAAGCACGAATCTGATCCGTCTTGGGAATCATGCCCGCTGTGTGACAGGACATGCAGCTCAGCCCATTGATAACCGATCGGTCCGGTCGTTGTGGGTCACTCACAATCGTGACAGGGCCCTTGTCCAGCTTGGTGCCTTTGGCATCAGCGAGGTAGTACGCCTGCATGCCGTTTGGCAGGTTAAAAATCATCTCACCGCCGTCATGCTCGAACGCATTTTCTCCCTTTGGTCCGAGCGGATGGGCGAACAGGTTCTTCTGTGCGGCGTTACCGGCAAAGTCATAACTTTTCCAGTACGCTCCGAACTTGGTCTCGTGCCGCTCAATCATCCGGTTGTTCTGAGAGACCCCCGAGTTGTTGAAGCCCGCACGAAAGGCCAGCCCGCGTTCGATGTTGCTGTCGACATCAACATCAAGGATCTCTTCGATTTCTCGATCGGTCTCAGGCAGTTCGAGAATCTCGTTGTACAATGGCGGCACTGACGCCACCGCGACGAACCAGTCGGCTCGGACGACCGGCTGGTCCGTTTGTGTGATCTGGTAGGCAAACTGCGCCGAGTCGGTCTGATACCGAACGTCATAAGGATTCTTCCTGGCGATCTTCTCCCACGTCGCAACAGACCAGCGGTAGTTTCGCAGGTCGATGCGGAACAGCGTCTTGCCGGGGTCGATTGGCTGAGGTTTGACTATCTTGTCACCCCACGAGAGGCTGTTGACGAGTTTGGAAAGTCCCTCGCGATAGATCTCCATCTCAGCCGCCGATTTGCCTGCATTGGCGAAGTGGGCTAAGGAGAAATATCGCGTGAACTGTGGAGCGCTGCCATTGAGCGTTTTGAGGTCGTTCTCGATCAGCACGAACATATCGAGCGGCGAGATGAACTCGCTGGCGCTGTCATTCGCCTGGGCGTTGAAGTCGAAGGCCCCCGCGTTGATCCACTCAGTCAGTAGAGACTGATCGTCACCGCTCAGTGGGTCACCGTCAGCCGGCATGTCACCATCGACAATCCGCTGCATCAAGTCCGACTCAGCCGCCTTTCCGGGGACGATTAATCCACGAGCGACAAGTTTGCGAATGTTCAGGACGTTGCTCAGCCCACCCTCGTCTGCACCGTCTTCGCCGTGACATCGAAAGCAGTTCTCCTTCAGGATGACAGCGACGCGATCCGCCCGTTCGATCTCCTGCGATGTCTGGGCACTGGCCTGTTGAGAATTGACCAATGGCAGAACCGTCAGCGTTCCCAACACGAGAATCATGAATGAGACGCGATTCTGGCGGGGGTTTGCATCGAGGTTTTTCAGTTGGGTTGTTTTTGAAATCAGACGGAACATGGTGCTCAACTCCGCTGGGGAGAATATTGAGTGTCGAGTCATATCTTCTCACAGCGTGAAGAGATGTCGAGTGTTACAGGAGAGTTCAATTTCCGCCGATGCGCAGAAAAACACCTCGATATCAGGCTGGGGAGCACCTGAGATCGAGGTGTTGGGGCAGTGGTGAAGGATCGTCGTGGGGTCCGTCGCAGGTTTTGAGGCGACCCGACCAGGCCAGAGGACGGTCTGTTCACGCAGTCATGGGGAGTTTTCAAACTTAGTAGCCGAGGACGAAGTGACGCTGGCCACCGTAGTTGTAGAAGTAACGACCGCCAATTGAGGTCGCGAAGCAGTTGTGACGGATGCCGTAGCTGTCGACGAAGTAGTGGCAGCCGTAGGCGTCGCACAGCAGGTTGACGCGAGGGTAGGTGACGACGAGCGGAGCGGTGTAGCCGTAGCCGTAAGTCGGGGCACAGAAGCCACCATAGCAGCCGGCGTCAGCCGAGTTGCTCATTCCCGCGAACATCATTCCACCAGCGATGAGTGACAGAGCAGCGATTGATTTGAGAGTCTTCATGGTCAGGTCCTTTTCTCAGTCTTGAGGTTTGTTGTTGTGTGTTGTGGTTTGTTCCACACTCCTCAAGGCGGAGAACAGGGACGTCTGTTACATGGTTTCTCCGAAATCACGCGAATCTGGATATCGCTCCTCGTTGATCGCTTCGACATCAGGTTACCGCCAATCACCCGCGAAGTGCCGACGAATCATTCAGTCTTCGGCATTCTCCGGTCAAACAGGAATGGCTCGGCGGGATCGTCCGTCACCGTCACCTTCACGGGTGGAGCGATCCCTCCCTGATCGACTTCGACGCGGAGGATTTTCTTTGCCTTGAAAGGACGGTCGTGAACCCAGCGATGTCCGTCGCCGTGCAGGTAGAGGAAAGGCTTGTCCAGCTCCGCAGCGAGCGTGTTGAGTCCCTCGAAGTAATCATCATGATCCGGACGGGGCAATGCATGGCCGAAGATCACGATTGCCCGTGCGTCGGAGCCATGCTGTTCCAGATTGGCTTTGGTCCAGGCGAGACACTGGGCGTGCCTTTGCTTCCATTCGTCACGATCATGCACTCGTCCGCCGACAAGGTTCAGGCCAAGAAACAAGACGCCGTCGTACATCAGCGCGAAGTTCTCGTCCCGCTCCGGCTGACGGTTGACGGGTAACTCGTGCTTCCACTGTTCGTCAAACCGGCGAAAGTATTTCTCCCAGTAAGTCCAACTGGTTCTCGGATCGAAGCAGTCATTCCATTCATTGTCACCGGGGATGATGAACAAAGGCGTCCGGGACTTCCGTAGCATGCCTGACACCTTCTCATAGACCGCCTCATCACAGGGGAGTTTGCCCGGTTTGATGTCGCCAACATGCACAACGAACAGTCCGTCGTCCGGCAACTCATCGATCTGCTTTGGTAGCAACAAGTCCTCGGCAGCAGAGTAGGGAACATCCCCCATGGCATAGAAGACAACATCATCCGCGAAGCTGTTCTCCGCCAAACAACCACAGAGCATAAGGCTCGCAAGGAAGGAACTTCTGAGCATGACGAATCGATCCCTTTTCTTGACGGTCAGAGTGATGATCTCGTTACCAATCGTATCAGGATCAGGATACGACTGCACCGACCGAGACCATCCCTCCCAAGCCGTCGGCTTGGGAGGCACATCGATCGTGGGTATACTGAAACCGTTCCCGCCAATACTGACTGCTCTGGAGGCCCCATGTTCCGATCCGACCTCGCCACGCGCCGAGAGTTTCTGCACCAATCGACTCAGGCTGGCGTTGCCACAGCTGCGCTCAGCACCCTGACCGGAGCTTACGCGGTTGCTGTCGAGAAGCCGGAAACTCTGAACATCGGTATCATCGGCTGCGGCGGGATTATGACGCATCACGTCAAAGGGCTGGTCAGTCGTGGCGAGGCCGTCTCCATTTCGTACTTGTGTGACGTCGATCCGGCACAGATTGAACGGATGGCACAGGTCATGGAGGGACATCAGTCTGCACCAGCCAAACGAACCTCGCGGTTCGAGGACGTGATCGAAGACAAGAACGTCGATGCGGTCATCATCGCGACGCCCCATCACTGGCACGCACCGATCGCTATTGCTGCGATGGCAAACGGCAAGGACACATACATTGAGAAGCCCATCTCACACGTATTCGACGAAGGGCCGATGATCATTGAGGCCGCAGAGAAGTATGACCGGGTAGTTCAGCAGGGGAGTCAGATGCGGAGCAGCCCGGTGACTGCAAAAGCTGGCGAGTTGCTCGCACAGGGGCTCATCGGAGAGGTGAAAGTCGCCCGGGCCTGGACGGCGGAGATTCGCGATGTCGTCAAGCCGGTCCCGGACAGCACGCCTCCGGCAGGGGTCGACTACGACCGCTGGCTCGGTCCTGCACCGAAGCATGCCTTCAATAAATATCGCTTTCATCAGACGTGGCGGATGTTTCAGGACTACGGCAACGGCGAGATCGGCGACGACGGCATTCATGACCTCGATATGGCGACGTGGGGGCTGGGAGTCGACACGCTCCCCAAGTTCATCACCGCACGTGGCAGCCGCATGATGTTGCACGGGCATGCCAGCGAATACCCGGACAACATGCACGTCACCTACGAGTACCCCGACGGTCGCCTGCTGGTCTACGAGAACTACCCGTTCACCAGTTACGGCATCTACGGGTTCGACAATGGCAACGTATTCTACGGGACTGAAGGGTACATGGTCTTTTCTCGCCGTGGTGCATTCAGCACGTTCCTCGGCCCGAAGTCCAAGCCCGGTCCTACGGAGGGAGACCTCCGTCGTCAGACCGGATACCCCGAACACATGGCCGACTTCCTCAACGCGGTCCGCACACACAACCGGGACACGCACGCCAAACCCGAAATCGCTCATCGATCGTGCGCCCTCGTCCATCTGGGCGAAGCCACCTATCGCACGAAAGGCCAACTCGAATTTGACGCCGCTGCCGGTCAGTTCATCGACTGCGACGAGGCCAACGCTCTGCTCACGAAAGAGTACCGAGCTCCATATGGTGTTTAGAAGAGTTCTTCACGACGGAATAACCCCCGTCACGCTCGGTGATGGAAGGAAAGTTTGATGGCAGATCGTCAGAAACCGCAATTTCAATGGTGGAAACTCTTCGCCTGGATGGTTGGAACTCCACCACTCATGGTTGGAACTCTTTATCTGACTGGAGGTGCCCTCCCGAGTTTTGAACCCGTGGAAGCGTATGACTATCGGCACGTATGGATCACTTCTCTGACGAATTATGCAATGGTGGGGGCGTTTCTCTATTTATGGTCACTCTTTTTGGCAAGCCGGGCGTATGATCGCTCTCAGCATTCCAAAGCCAGTTCTGGCAGTGGTACCTCCCATTGATTCTCCACAATTGGCTGGAACCACGCGTACCTTCCTGACTCATTAGCTTCAGCGAATGCATCGTATTCTGCTTCTGTTCTTGGTTGTTGTCAGTCACTTCCGCTCCCAGTGCGTCGCTGATGAGGCTTCCAGCAAACCGCGAGAAAGCATCAAGAAGTCTCCCTCGATTGACGAGATGCTGCTGTTCTTCCCGAGCAAGTTTCCCGAGGGAGATTGGCAACCGAAACATCTCAACTTTGAGGATGTATATTTCGAGGCAACCGATGGAACGCATTTGCATGGGTGGTTCTGCCCGTGTGAGTCGCCGCGTGCGGTCGTGCTTATCGCACATGGCAACGGTGGGAATGTCACCTCGCGTGCAGATTGGCTGACATATCTGCAATCCCGAATGCGTGTGAGCACGTTTGTGTTCGATTATCGAGGCTATGGCCGGAGTGAAGGTGCCCCGACCGTCGAAGGTGTCCTGCAGGACGCGAGGGCCGCCCGCGCCAAATTGTGCGAACTCACGGAGGTCAAGCCGTCCGAGATCGTTCTGTTTGGAGAATCGCTTGGCGGAGCGGTCGCTGTTCAGCTGTCGTCTGAGTTGGCTCCCAGTGGATTGGTTCTGCAAAGTACGTTCTCGTCGCTGCGAGCAATCGCTGATGTCCACTACCCCAAACTGTCGTGGCTCGTTCCCGAAGAGAAACTGAATTCGATCACAGCGATCAAGTCTTATCACGGTCCCTTGCTGATGAGTCACGGTACGGCCGACCGCACGATCCCTTACTCTCTCGGCAAGGACCTGTTTCAAGCTGCGAATAAACCAAAGACGCTCGTGACAATCAAAAACCGCGATCATGACGACTGGATGACGAACGATTACCTTCGCAAACTTGATGCGTTCATTTCCATGGTTGGAAAGGGCAAAACGAAACAGTGAGGTGTTAATCACGCTGAGTGCTCATGGCTGCATTCTGCTCCGCAGTCGCATCGTTTCGTCCCGGTCGCTGCTCCGGTAAAATCAGCGTCTCCCCTACTTGCACCGGACCGACCCTGCATGATTGACATCGACTGCAATCTCTCTCCGAATGACCTCACCGCTCCGATCAAGCGGATGTGGGAGGTCTCAGCCCGATGTATCGAGTCGATCGAAGCGACTTGGAATCCGGCGGACGGCTCACCTGTGTTCACAGTCGAGGGGCGTTATACGGCTCAGGGTTGGACTGAGTGGACGCAGGGATTTCAGTTCGGGGCCGCTCTACTGCAGTTTGACGGAACCAGTGATGCACACTTTCTGGAGATCGGCCGCCGTCACACCCTTGAGCAGATGGCCCCGCACCTGACGCATATTGGCGTGCATGATCATGGGTTCAACAACATCAGCACCTACGGCAACCTGCGGAGGCTGATGCTGGAGGGACGCATTGCGCACGATACGCATGAACTCGGTCTTTACGAACTGGCCCTCAAGGTCAGCGGGGCCGTACAGGCGTCGCGATGGACCGCGATTGCGGAAGGAGGCGGCTTCATCCACTCCTTCAACGGCCCGCACTCCCTGTTCTGTGATACGATCCGATCGCTGCGGTCACTCGCAGTTGGCCATTGGCTCGGACACCGATTGATGGGAGAGAATGACCGGCCGATCAGTCTGCTGAAGCGACTCGTCCAGCACGCGGAAGCGACAGCCGCCTTCAACGTGTACTACGGCGAAGGGCGTGACACGTACGATGTCCCCGGTCGCGTCGCTCACGAGTCGGTGTTCAACACGAACGATGGTCGGTATCGCTGTCCCAGCACGCAACAGGGGTACAGCCCCTTCAGCACCTGGACGCGCGGGCTGGCGTGGGTCATGCTCGGATATCCGGAACTCCTTGAGTTTCTCACAATCCTGCCGGATGACGAACTCGAAGATCAGGGGGGACGGGATTCAATCGAAGAGATGATGCTCCGGGCAGCGATCGCCTCATGCGACTTCTACATCGAGAACACGCCAACAGACGGCGTGCCCTACTGGGACACGGGTGCTCCACGGCTCGTCCTTCTCGGAGAATACACCGACTGCCCCGCTGACCCGTTCAATGAGCAGGAACCGGTCGACAGTTCCGCAGCCGCGATCGCCTGTCAGGGGTTACTGCGTCTCGGTCGCTATCTGTCAGAACGTGGTGACTCGGAGAATGGAGCTTACTACTTCCAGGCAGGACTCACGGTCCTTCGCACGCTTCTCAGCGAACCGTATCTGAGTACGTCGGAGCAGCATCAGGGGCTGTTGCTGCATGCAGTCTATCATCGTCCGCGCGGCTGGGACCATGTGCCTGCGGGGCAAAGCATCCCCTGCGGTGAATCCTGCATGTGGGGGGACTATCATCTCCTCGAAGCAGCACTGATGGTTCAACGACTCGCGAATGAACAGCCGTATTACACGTTCTTTGGTCCAACTCAAATGTGATCAGGAGGAAACGAAGTGCATGAAGTCCTGGAGTAAGTTGAAATACACTTCAAGGCGACTTCTCACTTTCGATGTTCTCCTCGCTTCGTTCTATGGGCATCTGACTACCACTCCCTCCGTTCACTTCGTTTCCTTTTGTCTTGATACGAATCTCTTGTGATGCCCAACTCATCATCACCAGTCGCATTGATCACCGGTGGCGCCCGAGGCATTGGGTTGGGTATTGCGGAGCGTCTAGCAGGAGAAGGGTATCGCCTGATCCTGAACGGAGTGCGTACCGAGACCGAGGTTGCTCCGGTGCTTGATGGGCTGCGAGATAGAAAATCGGTCGACGTCCATTATTGTCAGGGGGATGTGAGTCTCGCTGCTGACCGGGAGCGGATGATCGCAGAGACACGCTCCGCATTCGGTCGACTGGACGTTCTGGTCAACAACGCGGGCATTACTTCGCCGGGCCGGAAGGACATTCTCGAAGCGGACGAAGCGAGCTTTGACCGGGTGATCGGGATCAATCTCAAAGGTGGTTTTTTCCTCACGCAGCTCGCAGCAAACTGGATGATCGAACAACGTCGACATGATCCGGAACAGCGAATGTGTGTCGTCAACATCTCCTCGGTCTCCAGCGAGATCGTCTCGGTGAACCGGGGTGACTACTGTCTGACGAAGGCTGCCATCGGCATGGCGACGAAGTTGTGGGCTGTCCGTCTGGCGGAGTTCGGTATCGACGTCTACGAGGTGCGACCGGGCGTGATCGAGAGCGACATGACCGCTGGTGTGACCGAGAAATATGACCGACTGATCGCAGAAGGCCTCACCCACGAGCGACGCTGGGGCAAGCCGGAGGACGTCGGACGAGCCGTCGCTACGCTCGTGCGTGGCGACATCCCCTACGCGACTGGACAGGTGCTCAAGATTGACGGAGGCATGACCATCCGTGCGATGTGAGGCAATATTTTTCCCAAGGTGTTAGGGCTCGCACTAGAGCACGATTGACGCTTGGATCGACTTCAGCCATCGTGATATCTACAGAGTCACAATTGACGACTCCTCATAAAACAATTGACTGCCGGAGCAGGTGCAATGAATCCCTCAATTTCTCGCCGTGAGTTTCTGACATCCACAGGCATGATGGCGGCTGGACTGGCGATGACCGGTGCCAAGGCCAACTTCTTGTACGCTGCTGACGAATCGCCGCTCTACAAGATCTCGCTGGCCGAATGGTCTCTCCATCGGACGTTGTTCAGCGGGAAGATGGACCATCTGGACTTCGCCCGAGTCGCCAAGGTTGAGTTTGGGATCGAGGCGGTCGAGTACGTCAATCAGTTCTTCAAGGATAAGGCTCGTGACGAAAAGTATCTTGGAGAGATGAAGCAGCGTGCAGCCGACCAAGATGTGAAAAGCCTGTTGATCATGATCGACGGGGAAGGCCAACTTGGTGATGCTAATTCGGCCCAACGCAAACAGGCTGTGGAAAACCATCACCAATGGGTTGAGGCAGCCAAGTTTCTGGGGTGCCACGCGATTCGCGTCAACGCCGCAAGCAGTGGGACGTACGAGGAACAGCAGGACCGGGCAGCAGACGGACTCCGCCAGCTAACCGAGTTTGCGGAGCCGTATGGAATTGCCGTGATTGTCGAGAACCACGGAGGGCTGTCATCGAACGGAGCATGGCTGGCTGGCGTGATGGAGAAGGTCGATCATCCCAACTGTGGCACGTTGCCGGATTTCGGCAACTTCCGCGTGGGCCAGGATGAATGGTATGACCGCTACAAGGGCGTTTCAGAGTTGATGCCCTATGCCAAGGCTGTCAGTGCGAAATCTCACTCCTTTGCAGACGGTCGAGAAGTGAACACCGATTATCACAGGATGATGAAGATCGTCGTTGACGCTGGTTACCACGGCTACGTGGGCATTGAGTGGGAAGGCAGCGAACCGGACGAATACGAAGGTATCCGTCTCACGAAACAGCTGCTCGAGCAAGTGCGTGACGATCTGTCGACCTGACACAACAGGTCGAGGACTGGTAGAGGCATGACTCCTGATGCTGCTTCGCTGCCGACGGATGTAGTCGTGGTTCGTCGATTGCGTCGGCTGACCTGTGTTTTCGCCGGACTATTGGTCTCTGCGACGTGGCCCTTGTGGATTCCGGGGCCGGAGTTGCCGGATATCCCGTGGTCTGAAAGCTGGTGTTTTCTGCCCGAGTCATTCTTCGACTGGACTCTGCTGGCTGGTGCGGCCCTTTGGCTGGTGCTGGAATTCGTCGGACTCGATCGTCGGAGTTGCCGGACGTGGATCATCAGAGGAATCCTTGCCGGCCCGTGGATGATCCTGCTGGTTCTGGATCAGCATCGTCTGCAACCGTGGGTTGTGCAGATGCTCATGCTGGCAGCAATTCTTTCCGTTGCTGATGCACGGACTGGTCTCCGCTGTGCGCGGTTACTCGTTATCAGCATTTACATTCACTCGGCAGTGTCGAAGATCGACGTGGCGTTCATTAATTCTCATGGACAGTTTCTTCTGGATGGGCTGACAAAGTCGTTGGGTGTTTCCACAGAGTTCTGGAGTGCGACCACGAAACGAGTGCTGGCGGGGACGTTTCCAGTCGGGGAGTTGCTCACCGGGATATTCCTGCTATGGCCGAGAACCCGTCGGATCGGACTGACACTGGCGATCATGATGCACGTCATGCTTCTGCTCACGCTGGGGCCGTTGGGGCATGCTCATCACTGGGGCGTGCTTGTGTGGAACGTCTATTTCATCCTGATGGACCTGTTGATTTTTCGAGCGAGCGTTCCCGTAGAGAAAGATAGAATCGAGTTGCCCGCTCGGAATTCGAGCATTTTGTCACCGGACTTCTCTGAGAAAGCGGGAAATGTCATTGCATACGCTGGCACCGCCCTCTTTGCGATCCTTCCATGCCTGTCGTGGTGGGGATATTGGGATCATTGGCCGAGTTGGGCCGTGTACTCGTCGCGGCCTGCGATCGTGGAGGTGTCTGTCCCTGAAGGTGATATTGAGAGGCTTCCACAATCGCTCCAACCGTTTATTGGATCACCGCAGCCGTTGAGTGACCTGTGCCCGGTCAACCTTGATGCGTGGTCGTTTGAAACTCTGTGGTGTCCAATGTATCCGCAGGAACGCTATCGACTGGCCGTCGCACTGGCATTGGGAGAACGATCTGGGATCGACAGCATGCGAGTGATCGTCCGTTCGTCACCCGACCGTTGGACGGGCGAGCGGCAGGAAACGACACTCGACGGGCTGCCCGCGATTCGATCACGGGCGGAGAAGTTCTGGATCAATACACGATCTCGTCAGTGAATCAAGAATTGGCTGTCGAATGCTTTCACTGCGGAAACCAGATGCAGAAAGACTTCAGCTGTTTCTGGCCGAACAGGCGAAGCTTGACTTCACCTATAAACCCGTTGTCGCAACCGCAACGACTCCTCCGTCCGGGTTCGTGGTCGACCACACGCGAGTCAAGTTGGGTGAAGGCGAATCGGTCTACCTCGTTGCAATGGCAGCGATGAAGCGATGGAAGCAATTTCAACTCGGCTGGGTCGATACCTTCCCTCCCGAACTTCCCATTGAGCCGGGGAACGTCGTCGCCGTGATGGGATCTGCAGCTGGATTTTGGTGGACCAACGCTTGCCGGATCGTACATGTCATCGACGAATCTGGCCCTGTCGAACGATTTGGGTTTGCTTACGGAACCTTGCCTGGGCATGTCGAATGTGGCGAGGAGCGATTCCTCGTCGAATGGGATCATAAAAGCAACGGTGTCTGGTACGACATCCTGGCCTTCTCGAAGCCAAATCATCCACTCTCGCGACTCGGTTACCCCTTCGTTCGGCGTCTGCAGAAACAGTTTGGCCGGGATTCCGCGTCTGCGATGATCCAGGCGATCGATCGGAGGTGACTCTTCGTTGGCACCCTGGTTGATATCCCTGCGGATCAAGTTCGTGATATGATCAAGAGCCGTGGGGCGAGCAGCCAAACTGACCATTTGTCTCAATTTTCGATGACTTGGAGATGACAACCGTGCGACGCTTCATGCAACTCAGCGTGATCTTGGTCCTGATTCTCGCACCATCAGTGATGTATGCTCAGGACAAGAGCGTTAATCCGGGGATTAACAAGTCTTTCGAGAATCCGGATGTCGGCACCTTCGTCGAGCGATTCGAGAAGGAAGGGCGGGATGCGTTCGATCATCGTCTGGAGATTGTCGAGACCATCGGCCTGAAGCCGGGTATGGTCGTGGCCGACGTGGGGGCGGGGACCGGGTTGTTTACACGCCTGTTCTCTCCGGAAGTCGGCCCCGAGGGCAAGGTGATCGCGGTCGATATCGCGGAGACATTCGTCAAGCATGTCGAGCAGTCCGCTCATGATGCCGGCTGTGACAATGTCATCGGCGTGGTCTGTAAAGAGGACTCGGTGAATCTCCCTCCCAATTCAATCGACCTTGCGTTCATCTGTGACACGTACCATCACTTCGAATTCCCGGCGAAGACCATGCAGTCCATTCATCAGGCCCTGAGGGACGGGGGACAGGTGATTCTCATTGACTTCCATCGGATTGAGGGGGTCAGCCGGGAGTGGACGATGAGCCACGTGCGTGCTGGTCAGGAAGTCTTCACGAAGGAAATCACAGACGTTGGCTTCCGGCAGATCGAGGAGAAGGGAGACCTGCTGGACGAGTCATATTTCGTCCGTTTCGAGAAGGCGACCCTGCCTGAGGAAGCCAACTGAGGAATTCGTCTGAATTCGGGAGCATCGAGAGATCGCCGCAGAATCTCCGTGCCACGAGAGTGTGAGGAGACTACTCCTCAGCCTTGGGAAAACCGGCTGAGATGAGATCCTCGTATCCCGGTTTCAAGACTCGGATGTTGAATCCGTATTTACTGAGAATCTCACCTGCCACGAGACATCGCTGTCCGGATCGACAGTGCAAGTAGAGAATTTTGTCCTTCGGCAGTGCTTTCAATTCATCATCGGTCACTCCGTCGCGAAGACTGCTCAGCGGAAGGAACGTCGCGCCGTCAATGTGTCCGCTGTCCCACTCTTTCTCTTCGCGGACATCCACCAGCACTGCCTTCTCGTCGATGATGTTCTGTTTGACCTTCGTCAGCGGTTCCTTCGTGTGCTCAGCTGCTTCGGCCAACGCTCCCATGCCGACAACCATCAGCAGGAACAGACAAACAACGCGGATATGAGCCATGGAATCTTCTCTGGTGAACAATTTATGTTCGCGAAGGATGAACGTCTCTTGCGACTGTCATTGGTGATTTGTTCCCTTCATTGAACGTAAATCAGACTGAGCAATCAAGAGAGATCCTTATCCACCCTGATTGAGTTTCCGAAATCCTACCTCTCCGCTCGCGACAGCTGTAGAATTAAGACACAGGCGTCGGTCATGTCGAAAAGTCAACGACAGACGTCTCGCGAGCCTGCCACAAAGTTTGCCAATCTCAAGAACATAATGCGACGATGACGGGCGAGAACAGGACTTGCCAGGAAGGGGAAGCAGTGACAGAAACATCAACGCATCACGTGTTGGACCGGATGATCACCGGGTACTGGGTCTCGCAGGCCATCTATGCCGCGGCCAAGTTCGGCATCGCAGACCATTTGAAGAACGGGCCTCGATCGATTGATGAGTTGGCCAAGCTCTCCTCGGCGAATCCGGATGCGCTCTATCGCCTGCTGCGTGCGTTGGCGAGCGTGGGCATCTTCGAGGAAGTCGAGTCGCGACATTTCTCGTTAACCCCGCTTGCTGAACCGCTTCAGAGTGACGTTCCCGGATCAAAGCGGGCGCTGGCTCTGATGTCGGGAGACGAACAGTTTCGGGCGTGGACCGAAATCGAGTACAGCATCCGGACTGGAGAGATTGCCTTCGACAGAGTCTTCGGCAAACCGATCTTCGATTATCTCGGTGAGCACCCCGAGAAGGCACGAATCTTTGATGCAGCAATGGTCGGCATACATGGTCGAGAGGCGAATGCAATTCTTAATGCCTACGATTTTTCCCAGATCGATGTCGTGGCGGACATCGGCGGCGGAAATGGTTCGCAGATTTCTGAGCTCCTGCGTCAACGAGCGTCCATACGGGGCATCCTGTTCGACCTGCCGCATGTGATCGAACGAGCCAGAGTGACCATTAATGCATCGAATTTGACGGACCGTTGCCAACTGGTCGGAGGGAACTTTTTCGAATCCGTTCCCAGCGGAGCTGACATCTACATGATGCGGCACATCATCCATGACTGGCACGAGGACAAGGCACTGACCATCCTGAGAAATTGTCACAAGGCCATGCCGTCGAACGGTAAGCTGCTGGTCGTCGAGAGCGTGATCCCGCAGGGGAACGAGCCGTTTGGCGGTAAGTTTCTTGATCTGGTGATGCTGCTGATCCCGGGCGGCAAGGAACGTACCGAGAACGAATACCGTGAGCTGTTCCGCAAGGCCGGGTTTGAGCTGACGCGAGTCATCCCGACGGAAACAGAAGTCAGTATCATTGAAGCAGTGAAGGTATAGGGTGATGAGATTGACCACGCTGAGGTTTGAAAGAATCCGAGGGAGACGGTCACCGAAGTCCATTGATCTATGGACTTTCCTTTCGCTCGCAACGTCGATGTTCGTCGGCTCACAAGAGTTACTTGCTCAAGAGGTCACTCCTGAACAGGGCATCGCACCATCCTATGCAGATGTGAAATATGGACCTCACGAGCGGCACTTGATGGATGTCTGGCTGGCCGAATCGGAGACGCCCACCCCAGTGCTGATTTCCATTCACGGCGGTGCCTTTCGACACGGCGACAAGAGTGTGAGCCGTTCGGTGTTAAGGGAGTGCTTGAAAGCAGGGATCTCTGTGGTCGCGATCACTTATCGCTTCACGGACGAAGCCATCGCGCCCGCTCAACATCAAGACGCTGCCCGAGCCGTGCAATTCGTGCGACATCACGCGAAGGAGTGGAATCTCGATCCGACCCGTGTCGCAGCGACCGGCGGCTCTGCGGGAGCAGGCATGTCACTGTGGCTGGGGTTCCATGAGGACATGGCCGATCCTGAGAGTGATGATCCCATCTCGCGAGAATCGACCCGTTTGACCTGCATGGCCGTCAACAACGGACAGACTTCTTACGACCCTCGCTTCATCCGCGATCTGTTTCCTTCGACGGACACATTTGCGAATTCTGCACTGGCGGACCTGTTCGATGTGGATCTGAAGCGACTCGACGAGCTTCCCGCGGAGAAGTATGCCCTTTTCGAGGAAGTCTCCGCGATTAATCATCTCACGAAGGACGATGTCCCTGTGCTGATGACATACGACAGCGATTTCGATACTCCGATCAGCAGTCGCAGCATCGGAATTCACCATCCCCGCTTTGGGAAGGTGCTTCAGGAGGCCATGGACAATCTGGGCATCGAGTGTCATGTCGAAACTGGCTTTGCTCAAGGACGGAATGATCGACCGAGACTTGTGATGGCGTTCCTCAAGCGGCATCTGGCACCGAAACCGATCGTTGAAGAGAACGTGACCTATGGAGTCGCAGACGGTACGGAACTCAAGCTCGATCTAGCTCGTCCTGCCGGCGATGGTCCATTTCCGGCGATTGTGTTCATTCATGGCGGAGGCTGGTATCTGGGAGACCGACACGGTTATCGGGATGAGATCGAGGCAGCTGCCCGCCGCGGCTATGTCGGCATCACGATCACCTACCGGCTGATGCAGTTTGATGAATCGCAGAAGGAGACCACGACTGCAACGACCATTTTTCCAGCTCAGGTACATGATGCAAAGGCAGCCGTCCGTTGGGTACGGGCTCACGCAGACGAGTATCGCATCGACCCTGATCGCATTGGTGTGACAGGGCAATCAGCGGGAGGCCATCTGTCGCTGATGGTCGGGCTGACCGATGCCGATGCCAATCTGGAGGGAGACTGTGGAAACCCCGAATACTCCAGCCGTGTGCAGGCGGTGGTGAATGTCTTCGGACCGACCGATATGGCCAGATCCTTTGAGACGAGTTCCGTGAGCTGGATCTTCCGATTGGTGATGGGAGGCAAGCCGGACGAGGTCCCCGATACGTACAAAGCTGCGAGCCCCCTGACCTACGTCAGCGAAGACGATCCTCCGGTCCTCACATTGCACGGTGATCAGGATCGTCTCGTTCCAATCGCTCAGGCAACGACGCTCGATAATGCCATGAAGGTCGCTCACGCTGATCACACGCTCATTGTGTTTGAGGGCCAGGGCCACGGCTTCGGACGCGAGTATCGGCGAAAAGAACGTGACGCCATGTGGAACTTCTTTCACCGGCATCTCCACCCATAGAATGTTCCGTTCAAGAGTCACGATCATCGGCACGCGCTGATGTGGGTGGGAGCTATTCAGTCACAGCGACGCGGGTGAAGTGGTAGAGCATTACACCGGTCGCGACGGACACGTTGAGCGAATCGGTTTGTAGCTGCATCGGGATGGTCACACCTCGATCTGCAAGATGCACAATGTCATCCGGCAGGCCGTGTGCTTCGTTCCCGATCATCAGAGCCGTGCGCCTCGCTCGCTTCGCGGTTTCGAGCGGTGTTCCCCCTTCGACAACCGTTGCGATCAACTCGAAGCGATGTTGCTCTCGCAGTTCGAGGAAACACTGCTGAATGTTATCGCTTTCCACAATCGGCAACTTGAGAGCCGCTCCCATGGAGACACGAATGACACGTCTGGAGAACGGATCAGCACATTGTCGTGTGACGATCACGGCAGCAGCACCAAATGCGGCACTATTCCTGAGAATCGTGCCCAGATTTGTCGGGTCCTGGACGTCCACGCAAGCCACAACCAAAGCTGTCTCACCGAAGACATCAGCCTGGCTCGCGATCGCGAGAGGCGTGCGTCGATAACCACATGCCAACACTCCACGATGAAAGTTGAAGCCGACGATCTCTTCCAACAGACCCGCCTTCGCAATAAAGACCGAAGTCTCCGCAGCACATTCCGGGAGTGCAGACAACCGACGTTCGTCCACAAGAATGGAATGCGTCTCAAAGGAACTGTCAAGCAACCGCTCCACCAGCAACTGTCCCTCCACAATGAACAGCCCAGATCTGCGAATCAGATCCCGTCGATGCAACTCACGATAGACAGCCACCCGCTGATCATCGATCGATTCAACTCGTATCAGATCCATTTCAGAATCGTGCGCGACAGGTCAAATGAAACATCATTCAAACCCTTCAGACCCCACCTTGTGCAATAACAACCACTCGGACAAATCACTCACAAGTTATTGCGTGCCTGCTGACTCTGATTCTTCACAATGAGTTAATTCCGAGTCGATCCGGCGAAAGGATACTCCGGCCCCAGAAAATCACCTGGTTGCAACGAATGTCCTCTCCTGAAGTCCGCGGTGGTCATGGCCCGTTTTCCTGCGGGTTGCAGTTGGTTGACCCGCACAGCACCATTACCTGTGACCACTCCAAAACTCTCCTGGTCTTTCTCTATCAAGATTGCCCCTGGCTTCTGCTCAGCGACAGATGGCGGTAACGGGTCGACATCGAGAATCAAAAGACGAAGCGGAGGTTGGCTTTCTGAGTGGAGAAAGGTGTATGGCTTGGGCCAGGGTTGCATTGCCCGGATGTGACATTCGATGAGATCCGAAGGTTGTGACCAGTCAATCTGACCGATCTCTTTCGTCATGCGAGGAGCGGTCGTGACGAGACTGCGATCCTGCTGAATCTCGGTGGCGTTTCCTGACTCTAACTGGTTAATGACATCCCTGGTCAACTCCGGCGAAAGTTGAGAGAGACGTTGTTCCAGATCTCCCGTTGTCTCCTTGGCACCAATGGACGTGCTGACCATTCCCAAAATCGGCCCTGCATCGAGCTTCGGCTCGATTCGGAAGATGGTGATCCCAGTCACGGTTTCGCCGTTCAGGATCGCATACAGAATCGGGGCCGCCCCTCGGTACTTCGGCAGCAGAGACGCATGGACGTTGATTGCTCCTAATTGAGGAATTTTCAATAACTCGGCCGACAGGATTTGGCCATAGGCCGCGACGACGAAGAGGTCTGCATCGAACTCCCGCAGGCGCTCAAGTGACTTTGCAGCGTTGGCATTTTCCGGTTGAAAGACTGGTGTGCCTCGCTCTAAAGCAGCATCCTTCATCGGATGAGCATGCTGATGATGACCACGTCCAGACCGGTCGGGTTGGGTGACCAGTCCGACGACTTCGTGACCCGACTCGTACAAACTCTCGAATGTCGGCAACGCAAAGGTGCCGGTCCCCATCATCAACAGTCGCAAGCTCACGGGCGTTATCCCTGAGTGAGTGAAGTGACCTGGGCCTCTAAATTGGCGACGATTTCTTCATCAGTCGGAACGTCGCCGGACGACTGAAGGTTCCGAAATCGTATCTCGAAGTCAGCCAGTTTCGGAGCCAGTTCCTTTTCGGCGGACTCAGAAATCCGATCGATGAACAGAACTCCATCCAAATGATCGAGTTCGTGCTGGATGACTCGAGCAGGGAGGTCGTCGAGTGTAATTTCAAATCCCTGTCCATCGAGGTCAAAGGCCTCCACGGTGATCTCGTTCGGGCGTCGAACCTCAGCGTACAGCTCGGGAAGACTCAGACATCCCTCCTCGCCGAGGGCTGATCCTTTCCGACTCGTGATCTCGGGATTGATGAACACGAACTCCGCATCTTTCTCCTGCGAATCTCCTGTCTCATTCATGATGAACAGCCGCAGCGGCAGGGCCACCTGATTGGCAGCTAATCCAATCCCCTTCGCTGCGTACATCAGCTCAAACATTTCCTCAATGGTTTTTCGCATTGAGGCATCGATGCGTTTCACATCGCTCGACTTCCAGCGAAGGGCCGGATGAGGGTATTGAACGATTTCCATACAGTCTGTTGATCAATCGTGGAGTCGGCCGGAACTGCTTTAGGCAATTCGCTTCGACATCTCACGAGCAAGGCTGGCAGAGTAAATACTCTGTGATTATTGCGGCGGAGGGTGACACGGTCAAACTTGTACCGAAGTCCTATCCAGCAGGAGTCAATCCTGTCGGGCGGGTAACAGCCGTGTTGGGATCAGATTCAACCGCTGCTGTAGCTTTGATCTCTTCCACAGTCTCCGACTCAGCGTAGAGTTTCTGACTTGTTGGAGGATTCTTGCGCATCCAGTCCGAGACCTCATTCAGGACCGAATTTGGCACCGGCGTTGGTGGGTTGTTTTTCAACGCGCCGTTGATGAGCTTCAAGGACTCCTGATAAGCCCCGTCAACCAGAGGCTGATGGGTACGGAGTGCGGGTGTCTTGACCTGTTGGAGTAATCCCCAGCCGCCGGTGGCCTCTTCGGTCGTCTGAGGTTGATATGTGAAGTAGAGATCAATGAAACACTTTCGCCATACGGGATTGGTCGGATCACGATTGAACTGGACGGTCACCATACCACCCAGCTGAACAACCTCATGAGCGATCAGCCCCACATCAAATGTGTTATCAAGATCCAATTGCGATAACGCTCGAGCTGCATGGGCTCTGAGATGCCAATACTCTGGAGGAATCGAGTCGTTCAGCATCGTTTTCCACAACGCGTCGACGGCAACCGGTTCATCGATCGCAGTTCGGGGCTCCTGGAGATAACCGAGAGTGTCCACGATTCGCCACAGATACCAGACGTGATCTGGCTTTAACTTGGTTCCCGGATCGATTTCCAGTTCATCAGCCAGGACGTGCGCAATCCTGTCACGCATCGTTCGAGGAGGGGCGCCGTTTTTCAGTATTCGTCCGAGGCCAAAAACGGCAGCAATCTTGGCCTCAGCTGTCTGATTCGTCCCCTCCACAATACTCAGCAGAGGCTCCGCAGCCGGTGCATACGGTTGATCGACGGTCTTATCAAAGGGGTTTCCAGGCCGCTCATTCAACTGCCCCAAGGCCAGAACCGCATTCAAAGTCACGATGCGCGGCTGATCCGTCAGGAGTTCCGTGAGGTATCTCTGGGCAGCACTCAGTGCAAATTGTTTGGCACGTCCTGGCTCCTTCGCAAAAAGATCGATGTCCTTGATGAGATCGTTTCGCGCATTCGAGATGTTCTCCCAGTTTTCCGGTAGCGTCATGCGGTAAACTCGAAACCGAACTCCCTCAAGAATGTTCTGCTCGTCGATTGGACGAGGATTCGAACTGCGAAGGCTGGACGTGTACTCTTTCAGCTTGACGTGGTTATTGAACCTCGTCTCCTCGTCCAGCGTCATCAACGGATTGGGGGTGATGTTATTCCGTTCTGCGAGGTTGGGTTTCTTCTCGGGGAGCGGTATAGGTTCATCCTCGACGATTCGTGTGTCATAATCATCAAATTCCTTCCCTCGACGCTGAGCAGCGAGCTCACCCGGGAGGGCAAACACGAATGCCATCCACAAAGCGCCAAGGAGAGACGACGTGGCTAATCGGTTTGAAAAGGAAGTCTGATTTGGATTTGACCCAATCACCGGGGCTCCCTTCATGGGGGACATGGGTGAGGAGATTGTTGTTTTCACCTCGCAGACACCAGAACGCCGAATGCCCGCAAAGTGAAGCATACCCGCCGAATCATCGACAAGCCACATTCCAGCACAGGATCTGAGGGGCTATCAATGACTTTCTGCCAGTGGCAACGTCGCATTCCTATCAGTAATGTCTTCGGGGAAGGAAGCGGTCCATTGTGAGTCCGCATTCCAAGTCTAAGATTCTTCAAAAGTGAGGAACAGGACAAACGCTGGCCAGCACTTGCGAACTCTGGAACAGAGCAACGGACGACATAAGTTACCACGTGGACTGAGCATGTGTCAAGGAGGACTTTCGGCTCATGATGATCTCCATCGAGCGGGATACCGGTCATAACGACTGGCAAAACTCGTCCGTAACAGTGATGCTGATGACCATGAGTGTCGTTTGCAACATCGTCGAAAGCGCAGTCTGTATGACTTGATGCCGACGATTCGCCGAAAGTTCCGAGAAGACATGATCACATGACGATTTTGTACCGAAATGATCACTTTCTCCAGCACGAAACGGGCATGCACCCCGAATGCGCAGCAAGACTCAAATCAGTTAATGCTGCGATCGATGAGTCGGGTGTGATGAAACGGGTTGGGACGAATCCGATCCGGTCGTGTCCTATGGACACGCTGCAACTGGTCCATACGCCACAACACGTCGTCCGGGTCGAGCAAGTCGCCCAGCACGGGGGAGGCCGACTGGACCCTGATACGGTCGTCTCTCCAAAGTCGTACGACGTCGCCAGGCAGGCAGTTGGGACGGCCACAGCTGCTGTCGATGCGGTTGTGAGTGGGCGATCTCGGAATGCTTTGTGTCTCGTCCGTCCGCCGGGGCATCATGCACTGCCGGATCGGGCCATGGGGTTCTGTCTGTTCAACAACATCGCGATCGCCGCTCGTTATGCACAAAAGACTCACGATCTGGATCGGATCCTCATCGTGGACTGGGATGTCCATCACGGCAATGGGACTCAGGACATCTTCTACAGCGACGGTCAGGTGCATTTCTTTTCGGCTCATCGTTTCCCCTTCTACCCGGGAACGGGTGATGTTGATGAAACCGGGACCGGCGACGGCCTGGGAGCGACGCTCAACCTTCCGGTGAAGTTCGGGACCTCCCGAAAAGACTACAAGTCGGCATTCAACGACGCATTGGAGACCGCTGCGAAACGATGTCGGCCAGAACTCATTCTCGTGAGTGCCGGCTTCGATGCTCATACGCTCGATCCTATCGGCTCGCTGGGACTCGAGACTTCCGACTTTGCTGATTTAACCCGAATGGTGACAGCAGTGGCAGACCAGCATTGTGACGGTCGAGTTGTGAGTCTGTTGGAAGGTGGGTACAACGTGGATGCGTTGGCCGATTCGGTGCTTGTTCACCTCGACGCCCTCATCGAAGCCGATCCGACCGTGAAGCCTTCACCCTCGATCAATCGTTGACACCATCTGACGGAACCTCTTTCCATGTCGAAAGCTCTTAATTTCAAGCAGGAACTGACCGCCTGTTTTGGTCAGCCGGTCGCGGAGAATCCGACGCAGGTCATGATGGAAGCGGCCTATCGTCACCATGGACTGGACTGGCGTTACCTGACAATCGAGGTCAGCCCGGATAACCTCGCTGCGGCAGTCGAGGGGGCAAAAGCAATGGGCTTTCGTGGGTTCAACTGCACGATTCCCCACAAGGTGGCTGTGATTCAACACCTTGACGGATTAGGGGAGTCCGCTTCCGTGATGGGAGCGGTCAACTGTGTCGTCGGTCGTGGTGATCAATTGATCGGCGAGAACACCGACGGCAAAGGGTTTGTCAAATCCCTAAAGGAACTGGTCGATCCTCAGGGGGCACGGGTTGTGATCTTCGGGGCAGGAGGGGCTGCCCGCGCGATTGGAGTTGAGGTTGCACTTGCCGGCGCAAGTCAGCTCACGATCGTCAATCGCTCGCAGGCACGGGGCGAAGAACTCGTGAAGTTGTTGAATGACCGAGTTCCGGCACAGGCGGACTTCGTTCTCTGGGAGGGGACCTTCACTGTTCCCGAGGGGACCGACATCGTCATCAACGCGACTTCCATCGGGCTGTTTCCGGATGTCGATGCTCGACTCGATCTCGACGTAGACACTCTGAGGAGCGAGATGGTCGTCGCTGACGTGATCCCGAACCCGCCTCGCACGCATCTCGTTCGTGATGCAGAAATCCGTGGGTGCCGAGTGATTGATGGACTAGGGATGCTCGTCAATCAGGGCGTCATCGGTGTCGAATACTGGTCCGGGATTTCACCAGACCCTGCGGTGATGCGTCAAGCACTGGAAGCGGTGTTCGGCGAATAACCGAATTTCAAGCGTCTGTTGACATCCGACGACTCATCAGATCAAACGGCTCTCGCAGTCCCAGAACCCGGGCGACAAGCAGATAGGCCGCGATTGAGAAAGCAAACGGGATCATCAGGTTTGTGAACCGCCCGGTCAGCAGGTCATTCGTCTGTCTCCATGCCATGACAGCCAGACAAGCAACGGTCATCACCCCCGTGGACAGACCGGTTTTGAAACTGGTTCGCGTCAGGGATTGGAGATCGAGTAATCCGTAATGCTGCTGATATAGCCAGACCGTGGCGATGAACTGGAAGCTCGATGCGATCGCGGTGGCAACCGCGAGTCCCATGCCGGCCAGATTCCAGATCAGAGTTAAATTGAGCACGACATTCACGCCTACGGCGACCAAACCAACATACATCGGTCGCTTCCGGTCACCCAGCGCGAAAAATCCTCTTTGGATGATCGAGACACCGATATAGGCCCACACACCTGCACCGTAAGCTGCGATACAGCGGGCTGTCAGTGAGGCATCTTCACTCGTGAAGGCACCGCGTTCAAAAAACAGGACGGCAATCGGCTCGCACAACAGCCCCAAACCCACACTTGCCGGGACTCCAATAGCAATCACCAGTCGCATCCCGTACGTGAGGTCGCGGCCCACCTGAGCGAGTTCCCCCCGCTCTGCATGTTTGGATAGCAATGGAAACAGGACCGTAGCTAATGCAACACCGAACACTCCCAAAGGAAATTGATACATTCGCTGTGCAAAGTACAGGGCCGATGCAGTGCCCGTCTCAAGTGGCCAGGGAAAGCCTGATGCACTCGGTGCTGGCTCTGCCGGTGCTGCCAGTCCCCAGGCCAGCAGACTGTCGAAGAGTGTGTTCAACTGGACGACCCAGGTGACCATGATGATCGGCATCATCGTGCGAAAGACCTCTCGGACTTGAGGGATCGCTCTCCGCCAATTCGCGGAGTATCTGATCCCGGCCTGCCAGACCACCGCCCCCACGACTCCCAGTTGAACGAAACCTGAAATCACAACACTGAGGGCGATGACATGAACTCGCACCAGCTGGTCATCCGACAGCCAGGCGACCAGCGACGCGATTGTGATCCAAACAATGTTGAGAAAGACAGGAGCGAATGCTGGCCAACCGAAACGGTGCATCGAATGCAGAACTGCACTCAGTTGTGCCATGAGACACGTCAGTACCGCGAACGGCAACATTTCAACCGTCAGTTGGATCAACAACTTCCCATCGGGGCCAATGGGGAGTGCGAAGTAGACAGCGGCCAACAAGACATCCAGCAGTAACAATCCGATGATGAGTAGGATTGCCATGATCAAAAACATGGCTGTCGAGAGACGGTTCTGTGAGTCCTCATCAGAGCTTTGCCACTCTCGGAGAAAGACGGGAAGATAGGCCGTCGTCAGGGCCCCTTCTCCAAACAGCCGTCGTGCCAGATTGGGAATGCGGAACGCGACCGAGAATGCATCCATCACCGGGCCGGCCCCAAACAGGCTGGCCATCAACATGTCCCGAACGAGCCCCAAGACTCGGCTGAGCAACGTGAAGAGGCTGACGATGCGAAAACCCGCACCGATGACACTCCGCTGTGCGTGCATTTCCCCGCTTTGATGAATCGTTGTCCCATTGCCTGCGGGCGATGACTCCTCATTACTCATTGCCAACTCTTTTTGTCTAAACACTGCTTGCCGTTCAGCGACAACGAGTTGTAACTGTTTACAAGGCAAGAGGAAACGAAGCATTGGCGGATTCGATTTTGCAACCACTACAATCGATACAGGCCATACGTGACTCACAACATTTCCGATTCGGGCTGATCTGGCGACCACCTCAGCCAGTCTTGTTGTCGAGAAATCCGATAGACCGCATAGCGTTGTCGCTCCCACAACGTGCCAGCATAAATGCCCTGAATGGAGTTTCTGTGCGCGTACAGGCGTGACACACTGGTTTCCAAACCTCTGAAGCAGTCCACACACTTATGCAAGGCAAGGAAGCCAAATTCTTCGGTTCTGTCATTCTGACGCTGGTCGTCATGACAACCGCTTGCCATGCAGACTCAACGGAATGGACCGACGAATTTCGGGTTCGGTTTCCGGAGGCTCTGTTGCTCCAGCCTCCGATGGTCTCGAACCATCCGGCTCTTCTCCCAGAGGTTTCAGGTTCGTCCGAGATCCCTGGCATTGCCCACATTTCGTCATTTGATGTTCAGAATGCGGATGGCCAATTGTCTCTTTCGCAAGTCGCGCAACCGGCCTCATTCAAGTCGATGACATCCGCTCCTCAAGCATTCCCCGGGCAGTATTCCCAGGCTGCTTCACATCACGCCCCTCCCTGCTCGACATGGCAGGTGCTTCCGGCCGGAATCATGTATCCCTCGTATATTGCCGGTGAAAAAGAATCCCGTATGTCTGCGGCAGTCCTCGAAGTGCAGGATCGAGGGACAATTCTGGAGGAAACGATCGGCGGTCGAATGGGTTTGCTGCGGTATGGCACACCTGGTCCGTTCAACCCGCAAGGCTGGCAATGGGATGTGGAAGGAGCCGCGTTACTCCGACAAGACATCGATCATGAACTGGATGTTGAGGCCGTCGACTTTCGCGTTGGCACGCTCATCACGTATCAACAGGGTCCGACAGTTTACAAGGCTGGCTATTACCACTTGAGTTCGCACGTCGGCGATGAATATCTGGTTCGAAATATCGGGTTTCAACGGATCAATTACGTCCGCGATTCGGTTATTATCGGCGTCTACCACCAAGTGACACCCGGACTGGCCGTTTACGGCGAAGTCGCGTATGCCTTCAAGACCGATGGCGGTGCAGAGCCGCTCGAGATTCAGTTTGGCTCAGAATACACTTCGCCCAATGCGATCCTGCCTCGCGGAGCTCCCTTCGTTGCGGTCAACTACCACGGACGACAGGAGTTTGACTTTGGGGGGGGCTTCAACGCTCTTGCCGGATGGGAGTGGATCGGGCCGACGTCGAACCACAGAGTCCGCATCGGTGGGCGCTTCTATTCTGGAAAAGAAACGCAGTGGTCGTTCTTCGACGAAGACATCACCATGGTCGGTGCCGGGATCTGGTACGATTTCTAACGGGTATCGCTTCCAATCGATCCGTGACTCATCTCAGAAAGGAGTCACGATCGGCACGCTTGACATCGTCATCGGACCGTATGCTTGTTGACCGTTGATTGCTGCTCCGTAATTGGGGCCGGCTTCAAGGTACTGCACCTGCTGAATGGGGAATGCCGACGTTCCCTGCATCATCGGTTGAGCTGAACCAGGAAACTTGTCATCAACCGTCGATTGGGAAAAACTCCCTGCCTGCATGACCGGGTAGGGCGAAGCTTGGGACGCCATCATTTGCGGTGCCATCATCTGCTGACTCAACATGGGTTGCGGCTGCTGATAAGGCTGCGGCTGATAGTAAGATGCCTGTTGAATAGGAGCGGGCATGGGCATTGCTGATTGAGAGTACATCGGTTGCTGCGGAGCATATGCGGCCAGCGATTGTGGCTGCGTCTGTGGAATCCCTGTCATCCCCGAAACTCGCGAGTTGACTTCCGCCTGAAATGGATTGAGAGCCAGGGATCGACGATACATCGCGTTGGCCTCCTGAGAACGTCCAGACTGTTGGTAAACATCACCCAGTTGAGCCAGGGCTCCCGCATGATTCGGTTTTTGTTGGAGTGCCATACGGAGTGATTGTTCTGCTCCGGCGAGATCACCTTGCTGTTTCTGCATCCAGGCCTGTTCGACGTGGGCATTCGGCTGATAGGGTTGCGTCGCAACCCACTCTTGAATGTGAGCCGCGGCGTCCTCTTCCCTGCCCTGTTGTTTCAACAAGGCGGCCATCTCATGGTGAGCAGGTTGGTGTCGGGGATCCAGAGTCAGGGCACGCTGATACATGCGTTCCGCCCCAATCAGATCACCCTGTTTTCTCATCGCAGATGCAACATTGAATGCGTAATTGGGATTCTCCGGCGAATCCATCATCGCCCGTTCGAACTCACGACGGGCTGCCGTGTAGTTCCCTTGAGCGTAGAATCCCTTCCCGGATTCGTTCATCACGTATCCGCTCGTCTGATTGCAGCCGCTCTGCAGAAAGGATGTCCCCAGGACGAGGAGAGAGAGTCCAAAAACGGGAAGCTGATCGTGAACGCGCATGAGTCCATTCCTTGCTGTGCCAAGGCCAGCATCGGCGAAGCACTCTTCACATCCTGTGAAGAGAATCCGGGAGGTTTTGATAGGGAGGGGTCGTCGAGAGGTGAAAGGATGGCGAACCCTAGCACCCGGCGAAAAATGCTGCAAGATCAAGATTTCGCCTGAAAAAAGGCGATCTCCGAACTCTCAGGAACGGTCGGAGATTTCTCTTTCTTGTCGGTGTCGTCGGATTCTGCGAAGGAAGCGTCGCTGAGGAACTCTCTGCCAGGTTGGATCGCGTCCGAGCCAACCTCGATACCAGAAAAAAATCAACAGACTGATGGCCGTTCCAAGCATCAACGTGAGCGAGAACGGATAACCATAGGCCCACTCCAACTCGGGCATGTTCCAGCGAGAGACCTTCGTGTCGAAATTCATGCCATACAGGGCCGCGACAAAATTCAACGGGATGAAAATCGTGGCTGTCACCGTCAGCACCTTCATGATGTCATTCTGCCGCATGCTGACTTGCGACAGGTTGAAGTCACGCAGGTCTGAGGCGATTTCACGACTTGTCTCAGTCAGGTCAATCAACTGCACGGAATGGTCATAACAGTCTCTCAGGTAGATGCGGGTCTCCGGCCTGATGCGTGGTGTTGACTCTCGCAGCAGGGCATTCACCATTTCCCGGTGTGGCCAGATGGCTTTGCGGAGAATGAAGAATTCACTTCTCATCCGGTGAATACGGGCGATTACAGAGGAAGTGGGACGAGACAGCAGTTGGTCCTCAATGTCATTCAATTGATCGCCGTAGGATTCCAGTACAGGAAAGTAACCGTCAATGATGGCGTCCAGAAGTGCGTACATGAGGTAGTCGGGACCGCGCTCACGAATGATCCCGATCTTCTCGCGGAGGCGTCGTCGAACGGGATCGAAGCAGTCCCCCGGCCGCTCCTGAAATGTGATCACAAAGTTATCCCCCACGATGAGACTGATCTGTTCGGTCTGCAGATGGTCCTCAAGCATGACCATGCGTGCCACAATGAACAAATGGTCGTCATATTCCTCCATCTTGGCCCGCTGATGGACGTTCACGATATCTTCCTGAACCAGTCCATGCAGGTTAAACATTTCGCCCACTTTTCGGATCGTGCTCTCATCGCGGAGACCGTCGATGTCGACCCAAATCATACGATCGCTTTCGAGAAAGGGGGCCAGTTTGTCGACGTTGTCCACTTCATGTTCGCTGAAGTGATCAGCATCGTAGGACAGAACCTGAATTCTCGTTTCCGTAGCGTTGGGATCAGTAACGATTGTCCCAGGTTGCGATCCCGGCATGCTTCGGCGGTGAAACCGCGGGCGAAGATGACGCACGATTGTTGGGAATGGAAATGGTCGCATGCTTCAGGCCAATCGCTGTCGGAACAAAGTCAGCAGACGCACTCCTTGATGCCGGTCAATGCTCAATACAGTAGACCCGCTTGTCGGTCCTGATGAGCAACTTGTTGCCGACAATCGCAGGTGTGGCCATCGACATATCCTCTTCAGCGAGATCGTTTGTCCCCAGAAGTTCAAACTCGGGACCTGCCTTGATCACAAACGTCGTTCCATATTCGTTCAGACAGTAGATCTTGCCGTCGGCAGCCCATGGGGAAGCGGTGAACGCTCGTCCTTTGGGCAAGCGTTGGATCTCGTACATCTTCTTCCCGGTTTTGGCGTCATAGCTGGCGAAGAATCCGCGATCCAGCAGGACATACATCTGATCTCCGTAGACGAGCGTCGTCGGGTTGTAAGGAGCAGCCTGTTTCTGAGTCCAGACGATCGCATTGTTCGAAGTTTCCTCCTCATCAAGTGTGATGTCTCCACTCGCGCCGGGCTTCAACGCCCAGACCGGCTTTCGCTGGTCCATCACGTAGCCCGAACTGAGATACAGGAGTCCATGAGCTGCATAGGGTGTGGCAATCGTAATGCTGGAAGCCCCACCAAATTCGTACAGGAGATTGCCGTCGAGGTCATAGGCACGGGTCTTGCCGGAACCCGGTGTGATGATCTCAGTCCGCAGGTCATTCTCCCAGATGAATGGGGTGGCCCAGTTACTCTTCTCATCTCGTTCAATGCGCCAGACTTCATTTCCGGTCGCTTTGTCGAGCGCCAACAGCACCGACTGTTCGTCGTTGTCGTTCACGATGTACAAGCGATCTTCGTGCAGCACAGGAGAGGCAGCCGTTCCCCAGGAATAACGGGTCTCGACCGCTGGAAACTGATTCGACCAGACCTCATTCCCTTCGAGGTCAACGCAGAAGAACCCGACGTTGCCGAAGTATGCGTAAACGTGTTCCCCGTCAGTGACAGGGGTCTCCGACGCGTAACTGTTCTTGATGTGCAAGGGCTTCTCAGGCACTCCTTCATGGACCGTGTGTTCCCACATCTGTTCGCCATTCGAGAGAGAGAGGCAGAGCACCTTCCATTCATGGACGGTCGTCGGATTTTCATCCCGATTCCCCCCGAAGTAGAGTCCTTTTTTCGCCTCTTCCGTCACTCCGGTATTGATGCACGTCGTCAATAAGACTCGGTCCCCCCAGACAATGGGGGACGACCAGCCACGTCCGGGGACCTCGGCCTTCCACCGCACGTTCTCCGTCGTGCTCCAGCTGTTGGGCAGGTTGGCACCATCTGCGACCCCGCGAGCACCCGGACCGCGAAACTGCGGCCAGTTCTCGGCACCAAGGAGCGATCGACCTGCGACCACGATCAGCAGGAGACATACGACTCGCAAAGAAATCTGCATCATCCCTTCGCCCTTCAGAGGAAACAAAATCATCGTCAAGCCGAAGACAGAGTAGATGTTCAGCGGGAGGCGATCAATTGTTTGACGAACTCTGAGCGGATTTCTGACTCTCCACGAGTTCGTGCACCGTGCTGACGATGTGCTCCTCAACGTTCGAGGACCAGACGGTCGGCAGGCCGTAATAGATCATGGCAGTTGCCCCTTCATATCCGCCCTCGGTGAGCACTCGCTTGGACGGAATATAAGCCATCACGTCATTCGCATAGCCAGCGATCCAGGTGCGATTGCTTTCCAACTCCTGCTTGAGCCGGATCGAGAAGTCAACAACGACTTCACCACCGAGGATGACGAACTTGATATCTTTGCCGATCCCCCACACCTGAACCGGGTAGGGATAGGACGCGGCCAATCCGCCGTCTTGTTCCCACTTGTCGAGCAGCATGGTCGCACGACTGGCAATAAATCGGTTGTCGGATTGGGCGTCAAGTTGCAACTGCTCCTGTGTCGGCAGATCGTCGAAGGCCAGGTCGATCTCGGCACAAGAGGTCAGGAGTCGTCCCTGGACAGGAGTCATCTCCTGAGTAAGAACTTCATCGATGCCGTCTGCGGTTTGTCGTCCGTAGTCTTCGCCCAACTCGACGGTTCGTCGGGGCAGAGGATTCTGATCGGCGCCGCATCCAGCCCAGAACATCGCAACCGTGCCCGGATGTCGACGTTCGATCTCGAGTTGAGCGAAGCCCGGCCAGTCTCCGGACCATTGGTAGAAGCTCAGCACGGTTGCATGGCAGGCATATCCAAACACGACGGCATCCAGATTTCCGTCCGCATCCCGAACCGTGAGCACCGGTAACTCGTGGTCCACCGGTCCCTTCAACTCTCCTGCCTCTCGCAACTGGGGGACATCTGCCTCTCGATTGTTGCGTCGATTCACGGCAAACGTGGCATGCCCCAGACCTTGCTTCAGCTCAACCGGTTTGATGTTCTCAACAGCTTGTCCAACAACATCGACAATCTGATCCTTCAATCGTTCGGTGTAGGACTTCACCTTCGAGCGTTCATCGTCTCCGAAGAAGTACATGGAGGAGAGATTCTCGCCGACGACCGGACCCGTATGTGTGTGCGACGTCGCCAGAGCAATCTGGTCACGAGTGAGCTGAAACTTTGTCTGTAACCGCTGGCATACGTCGACGGAGGTTGGTCGATCGATGCCGACAAGGTCCAGCGTCACCAGCACGGCACGATGACCTGCCGGATCTTCAAACACGAGGGCTTTTGCCCAGAGATCGTGCAATTTGCCTTCGGAGGCGTGGTCGCGACTTCCGTATCCGGACATCCACATGTTCTGTTCAGGTGTGATCACGACTTTCGCCACCCCTGCCCGCCAGCCCTCTCCAGCCAGACAGGATGGTTGCCCGACAAAACCGGCAGCCACGAAGGCTGCCGCAAACCACGCCCACACTTGATTCATCACTTGCTCCTCAGAATTCGAGTCATGTGGCTTCCCGGCGACTAATCCCACCACCAGTTGTCAGTTCCAGCAGGCTTGCGATCAATGCCCTCTCGCCGCAGTCCATTCAGCCGCGTACCTTGAGCCTCGTCCGACTGGATCTCCCTCAAGAGCTGCCTTGGCTCAATCGTCACTCCACCGATGAGACCGAGCACGAGTCCCTGCCCGGCCTGCCGGAAGGTCGAAGCCGACTCAACCTGTCGCGGAACCAGGTATCGCGAGATCAGATCCGTGTCAGCATCGACAAAGCCCGCCATGTCCCAGCCGATTCTCTGCGGAATTCGCTCTCTCTGCAACAACGTTGCGATGACCGTCAGATCGAACAGATTTTGCAACTCTGCGAACACCGGCGAGCGGGCTGCCAGCTCTGGAAACTTTTCTGTGAACATCCTGGCAAACAGCTGTGTGCTGGCACGCGTTGTCGCTGCATTCGAGCGCTCGCCGCTCGCGTTGGAGATCTCATCCTGGGCGAGCAGTTGCACCCGTTGACCGGCGAGATGAAAGGCGGTCCGATCACTCGTTGTCGACAACTTCTCGTAATAAGGGGTGAACCACCAGCGTTGGATGCTGTTACCGTTCGGTTTCAGAAGAGACAGATGACTTCGCAATCCGCGCACTCCTGATGGATCGACCCCGAGTGCGATCCGTTTCATTCGAAAATCGGCTTCGACCAGCGCCAGTGCAAAGTGAGTATCGGGGGGCACCCCGAAGACAGAGACATTCTGCAAGCCAAGGAGACGCCCCATTTCCTGATATCGACGTGATGCCCCCCCGGAGGAGGTGGGCGAGCTGTTCTGTTGAAGAAACTGCTGCATCCGCGCGAGCCGCTCCGGCTCCGGGTCGATGGAACAACCGATGGTCGAGGAGCCATTGATCGACGCCTGCAACGCGACGATCAAGTCGTCGATCCGAAGCGGCGGACGCCCGGACGACAACCCCAGCATCCTCCCCGACGCGTCCGGGGAGAATCCTTCAGCAGGTCCGGCAATAACCAGATCCGAGCCTTCCGGATCAACGAACAGATATTCGATCTGTTGCAATCCCGCGAGATAGCGAACCTCTTCACCGAGAGATTCTGCATCGGTAAGTCCCTTGGCACAGGCATGCTCCAGCCGCACCAGCGACACATACCTTCGATCAGAATAGGTGGTGATGTCCGAGTTCAGGTGCTTTGCAAGAAAGGCATCGCTCGCCTCTTTCCGCAACTTTGCAGAAACCGATTGAGATTCGAGGGACCGGACGACACCTTCTGCATCGATCAGAATGCCGCCCGCCTGGTTCGCTGCACCAGCCCCTCCGCCCCCTTGATTCCCACCTTGGTTTCCGGCATTAAACTGGGCCTGCGCAGTCGCAGCCACCAGACTTGCGGTAAGCAACATCAGGATGCGAATCACAGCACGGAGCCACCGGGATGAGCAGCACATGGGCCTCTCCTTCTCTGGTCCGCATCGTTTTTGAAGTCAGAGCTGCATCGCTGCCATTTGATTGCATAATTGGGCAATCTTAGAGCAACACGCGATGCATCTCCTCGACAGTTGTCACTCCGGCCAGGACTTTCTTAACGGCTGACTGCTCCAACGACTGAAGTCCGTGCTGGACGGCCAGATTGGTCAGCTCTTTACTGGAGTGACCATCGAGGATCGCCTGACGGATTTCGTCATCAATCGTCAGCACTTCGAAAATGCCCGTTCGTCCGGAATAACCCGTGCCGAAATTGTCCGCATGCGGGACCCCGCGGACAAGCTCCATATCGCCACACTCATCCGGATTCAATCCAAGAATCTTGAGCGTGGCCGCATCGGGTTGATAGGTCTCCCGGTGTTTCGAACAGACCATTCGCAAGAGTCGCTGAGCGATGATGCAGCTGATGCTGTCTGCAATAAACATCGACGGGACGCCAAACTCGCGAAAGACGTCGATAGTTGACCCCGTATCATGTGCATGCAGCGTGCTCAGCACCTGAATTCCGGTGAGAGCGGCTCGCGCCGCGATATGGGCCGTCTCCGAGTCGCGGATTTCGCCGACCATGATGACGTTGGGGTCCTGACGCAGACAACCGCGAAGGGCCTCCACGAAGCCGAACTGGATCTTGTTGTCGGTCTGAATCTGCACGGCGCGTTCGATTCTCCGTTCGACCGGGTCTTCGATTGTGACCACACTTTTTCCGGGGATGTTGAGCCGGTTGAGAAAGCTGTAGGTCGTCGTGCTCTTACCGGCACCGACAGGCCCGACGCTGAGGACCATACCATGTGGAATGCGAATCGCATGCTCCACGCTGGCCAACTGGTTTTCCTCAAACCCCAGTTCTTCGATGCCGCTGTAGGATTCGCTGGCCGGCATGAGTCGCAACACGACTCTTTCACCATGCAGAGTCGGACCGCTGCCGACGCGGATGTCACGCTGACTCCGCAGTGCTGAGTTCGAGATATGTCCGTCCTGCATAAAGCGGCGCTCGGTGATATCCATTCCCCCCAGCAACTTCAGACGTGAGATCACCTGGGGAGCGATCGAGGAGTTCATGGACAGGACATTGTGTAGAATGCCGTCCACGCGCAATCGGACGACGAGTCCTTCCGGATTCGGGTCGAAGTGGATGTCCGTTGCAGCGACTTCGAACGCTCGCTCCAGAAGCAAATCGACCAGTGGGACAGGTCCTACGACATCAGCCAGTTCCTTCAATTCCTCCTGAAGTGCACGGTGTCGCGAGTGGGTATCAGAGGATGGGGTCGTTTCTGACATAACTCTCTCCACGTTTGTAAGAGCAAGGATTTCAAGATTGTTCGAGTTCCGTCTCGGATGAAGTGTCTCACGAATGTCGAAAGGTGAGATTCGACGCAAGCGAATCTGATCGAACTCACCGCAATGACTATCGCTGAACAAATCCGAAAACAGCGATTGCAGCACTGGCCAGGACGACGCCGAGTCCCCAGAACCGAGTGGAGTCTGTCGACTTGACCAGGTTGACCAAGCCCAGGACGAAACCAACGCCGGCTCCGCCAAACAGCAATCCCTTCGCGACATTCGGGTCAACCTTGCCCATCACCATGAGCACAGCTCCAACCACGGCGACCAGAACAGCGCCGATTCCCACAAATGACAAGGTTTTCCCACCACCCCCAGCTGCTACGCCCAACTCCTTCAGGCCGTCCTCTCGGTTTTCCACGATCGGCCAGACTTTCGTCAGTCCGGCGAGGGAAATGACTTCGCGAACAACCTCGTTATTGCAGACAACGACGATCCGTCCGTTGTTGGTTTGCACGTTTTTCCAACAGCGAACGATCATGGCGACCATTGAACTCCCCATGTAGTTCAGCGGAGTCAGGTCAACGAGGACAGCTGGAGACTTCACGCCGTTCAGCCGTCCCATAATATCGGTCCCTGCCTGCTCAATCTCAGACCATTGAGCGTTATTCATGGCGGGTAACAAGGTGACGGCCGAATAGTCCCCAAACTGGTCGATATGGTAGTTCGTATCTGACGCGGTCACAGCCAAGTCTCCTCAAGCAGGATTGAAGCACGAGAAATACGGAAATGAAAAAGACACGAAGTCGGTGTCCTCCGAATCGATGACCATCCGATCGAACGATCCGCCACAGCAGCCCGCTGCTCGACGGCCAGGAATCTGTTGTTGGTGTTGAGGGAGTATTGCCACCCATCAACGGCAATGGATATGAGGTGACAATGTAACGCAAACCAAGTGTCAACAACAGTAAGCGGCGAAAAAACATTCGCGAACCGACCCACTTCTTCCTCCTCTGGCCCCAAAGCCCTGGCCTTGACTGCGTTCGAAGGTTTCGGTCATCGCAGGTGCCAATCTATTGCGGCAAACTGAAATGACGGTTTTAATCCGCATGATCCGTTTGAGTGAAACAAACGTTGCAGTCCGGAACCTTGACGGATTGAATCTCGAACAGAACCCCAATCGGGACTCGGTCATGGCGTAACGTCTTGGAGGTGCCGACAATTCAATATGCACATCGCCTCACCTGCGCGCGATGGTTCGGATGAAGGGGACCGGTCGGAGGAAAAGTACAGACTTACCTCAACCGGCAATTGACACCCGTTTTTCTTCACCCGTATCATTGATGCAACTGGTTGTGGTGATCGCAGATTCGACGATGTTGGTCGACTGAAATACCGGACGGCTGGCATCTCTCTCCATGCGAGGAGAGGTCGTAACCCTCTCGACAGGTTGTGATGAGTAAATTCGGCCCCATTCTTGTCGTCCTTGTTGCCATTCTAAGCATTGGCTTCATGGGATTTGCTGGTGTCGCCACTTTTGGCGGTCCCAACTGGGGCGCAATTGCCGGTTCAATGACGGATTATCAGTTCATCCGCAATCCTGGTCCGGAACCGACGTGGTCTGCCATCTCCAGAAGCGATGACAACCTGAAGACGTCTGCTGTGCTCCCGGAAGTGATTGTCTCCGCCCTGGATCACAAACAGGCAGAACTGAAGACCACATTGGACGAACTGAACGCCGATCAGCCAAAAGTTCAGCAGAATCTGGATGACATCAATCGTCGGATCGAAGCCGACAAGCCTGCACTTGACGCTCATCTGGCAGACCAGGCGCAGCTCCTGCTCGAACTGGGAGAACAAGCAGCCAATCTCTCACGACAAGTCGTGCAGAAGACACAGGAAGGATCGGCCATCGAGAAGGTTGTCAGCGATCGCCGGTCAGACGTCTTCCGACAGCAGAACCAACTCGAAGTCTTGCGGGCAGATCAGGCTCGGATCGAACAGATCACTCGACAGATGACCGACCTCATCGAGCAGATTGATACCGACCTCGATAAGGCACGGCGACGCGAAAAACAGTTACGGCAGAGACTCGGTGAAGATTATTGATGCACACACGGTCAGAGGCCCTGCAGACCGAACGGGAGTGGTGAGATGACATTCGTTGGCAAAATGCTGGTCGTTGTTCAGTTGTTGCTGAGCATTTCGTTCATGGCGCTTGCCGGGGCGGTCTACTCCGTCCACACGAGTTGGAAGCAGGAAGCTGAGAACCGCCAATTGACCGTCACGCAGATGCAATCGGATCTCGGGGAGCAGAACACACGTTTCCAGCGTCAGTTGGACGATGCCACCAACGCCCGTGACGAAGCCGTCGGTCGTGCCAATACGGCTGAGGGCGAGAATGCACAGCTGCGTGCTCAACTTGCCAACGAACAACAACAAAGCAATCAGATCGCTCTTGAGCGTGACTCGCTGCGAGGGCTGTCTCAAGCGAAATCCGATGAAGCCGCATTTCGTGATGAGGAGGCCCAGCGTGAACGCATCGCGTCGGCCACCCTGGGAGAACAAGTCAACGAAGCATACAGTGGTCTACGTGACCGCGACGATCGTATCTTTGCTTTGAATCTTGAACTGGAAGATCTGCGCGAACGCTTCAACGGATTACTCGCCGATAATGGCGACCTGAAGAAGATTCTCAGACTTCACGACCTGCCCACCGACCCGTCTGTGTTCACCGCATTGGAAGAACCACCGGCACCGGTTGACGGCATCGTGGTGGCGACCAGTGTCGATAAGACCAACCGCACGGAAGCAGTGGAGATTTCCGTCGGCAGCGATGACGGTGTCCGCAAAAACCATGTTCTAGACGTCTACAGTTCAGCGGCCAACAGTGGAAAAACCCGGTACCTTGGCAAGGTCCGCATTACTCACGTCACTCCCGATCGTGCGGTCGGTTACGTGATCGAATCCGCCAAGAACGGCATCATTCAGCGAGGCGATAATGTCACCACGAGGCTCTAAAGGCGATCCCCAGCCGGATATCTATACGGGACTTCTGTTTGTCTCTGTTGCATCGCTGATCGCGGGTTGCATTTTTCTGGCCCTCGAACTCAGCCGATACGACTGGACCGTTCCCGGATAAAGTGGGAGATGGCACACCTCGAACGCTTATGCACGAAGCGAACTCGTTGATGTGTGCTTTGCAAGGTCTTCGATCATTGCTTGCGTCGCTGCCTTGACTGCCTGCTCCCAATCCTCGGGACCATATTGACTTCGATACGGTTCCTGGTTTGCTGCGAAGATGATCCCCCGCGAGCTGTTGACGACGGCTCCGAGTCCTTCTGCGTCAAAAGCTCCCGCCACATCGGCTGCGCTTCCCCCCTGGCTGCCATAACCGGGGACCAGCAATGGCACGTGGGGCATAATGTCCCGCAACTGCCTGAGTTCCTCCGGATAGGTCGCCCCCACGACTGCACCGATCGATCCGTAAGTTTCTCCCTCGGATGTCTGCACTGACAGTGCCTCAACTGCCCCAGCAACATGCTCGAACAGTCTCACCCCATCGGTCATGCGATCTTGAAAAGTGCCGGCTCCCGGATTGCTCGTTCTGACGAGCACGTATAGCCCCGCCCCGCGCTCGGTCGCAATGTCGACGAATGGTTGGAGCGTATCCGTGCCCAGATAGGGGTTCACGGTCAGAGCGTCCGCCCCCCACACTGCTGAGTCGACATGCTCACCCGCCAGATAGGCTCGGGCATACGCCTCGGCGGTGGACCCGATGTCACCTCTTTTGGCGTCACAGATCACAATCAGTCCGGCTGCGCGGGCATAACGGATGACTTCCGCCAAAGCGAGGGTTCCGGGTGGTCCCAACTCCTCAAAAAAAGCTGCCTGCGGTTTCACGACCGGGACCAGTGGAGCGACCACGTCAACGATGCGACAACAGAACTCCTCATACAGCTTTGCTGAGACATCCCAAGTGGCATTGGATGGTTCAAAGCCAACGGGCAAAATAGCTGTCGGGAGTTGATTCAACCGAGGATCAAGTCCCACACAGACTGGGTTTCCCTTCTCGCGGATCTTTGCGTGCAATCGTGATGCATAAGTGTTCATGCCCGCATCATGACAGGGGGAGACACAACTGAAAAGGATTCCGGCAGATTCTGCCGAACTTCGCTTGATGGCCGATCTCCGGAGGCTGTCGGTCGGCACAACTCGCCGTTGGGCCGAGGCCGAACGACGTCTGAATTGCTGCATCGAGGTGTTTCGATTACGTTCCCGCCCCCTTCACTCTCGTCTTCCGCCGTCAAACCCTCATCGGGACGGCCTGTATCCATTCGTTAACCATCTGGATCAACCTCGATGCCGTTCAGCCAACGCTGGCTGTGGTCGTTCATCTTGCTGTTGTCCGTCGGCTGTCAATCCACAGCGACAGGATCAAGGGCTCTGTTGGACATTGCGCGGAGTGAAAACGCAGAACCGGCGAGCACGGATGACGACGAGGTTTCTTCGATCAAAACGGCGAGCTTGAGCGAAGACGATAAAGTTGCCAAATGGTCGGATGATCCTGTTCTGGTCGAAGTCGTCAACCGGGAACTGGCAGATGCGTCACCCGAGCGACGGCAGCAGTGGATCGAACGGATCGCCAGCATCAATCCGGACGAGATTCCCCAGTTGCTCGCTGAACGCAGACGTCTGATCCAGGCAGGCGAGGTTGACGTCGACCAGAATTTGCCAGATAGAGCGGTCTCCACCACTCCATCGGAATCACTGATCGGACATGATCGCAAACGAGAGCGCACCCACAAAATCCGTGGAGTCGACGCTCCGTTGCAGGCTCCGTCGCCGTCTACAGCGAACTCTGATGAAGTGCTTCAGCAGACAGCGATGATTGACGAGAACTCATACGGAACAGAGTCTTCAGAACAGGATGTAGGATTCATCAACACGGTGTTTGATGTCTTTGGCGTCTCAGGTGATCGGCAGGCTGCTCCCGACGCACATCAAGAGACGACCGAAATCCGTCCTGCCGGTCACGATCAAGGCAAGACCAAAACGAGCAAACGTGAGTCAGAGAGCGATGCCAAGTCGAGTAAGACAGATTCGTCGCGTTCGTTACAATCGGTTTATTGGCAGGAAGAACTCGACAAGCTGGTCGCACTCCTGGAAACACAACTCGCTCACCAGGAGTTGGGGGAGTCACAACTCGAACAGGATCTCTATCTTCGACAGCACGTTGCCCTGAAGCTGCTGTATCTGATCGGTAGCCGCAGGCCTGAAGCACTCCAGTCAATTCCCCATGACGACCCGAATCAGCAGGAATTCTGGACGGAAATGATGTGGGCGCTCTCCAATGTCTTCGACGACGAGGCCCTGCCAGATCCGTCAGACCGTGCTCGCGAAACGCTCGAACGGCTCAGGGCGGCCATTGATCACCTGGAACCGCTGGCTGGTCTTGACGTCAATCACACCGTCTTCTGCCGCCAGATCGACGGGTTCGGAAATTACACCCTGTTCGACAAAGATGAGTTTTTGCCTGGTGAATCGGTCCTGATTTATACCGAGGTGGAGAACTTCAGTACGTTGGTGACAACGCAGGGGGACTATGTCACGAAGTTGCAGTCGACACTCGATATTCATGAGGAAAGCACCGAAGGTCGTGTGGTCTTTCACAATGAGTTGGCCCCGACCGAGGATCTCTGCCGCAGCCGCAGGCACGATTACTTCCACAGCTATCGCGTCAAGCTTCCCACCAACCTGACCCCCGGACCGCACGTGCTCACGCTGAGCATCCACGACGAAGTCGGTCACAAGTTCGGCACCGCTTCGCTACATTTCGTCGTTCGCTAAGGTCGCTCAGGTTTACCGACTCAACCGGGCATTGCCGTCGACCTGGTGGCCGCAGGAACATCGAGTTCCGTGTAAGAACGGTGTTTCTTCGAAAAAACTGTCGGAGTCTGTTAGCTGAATTCGACCCTCCAACTATGCTCGCTGTTCAAGCACAGAATCTGAGGGTGACATCGGCTCAATGGTGGTGATGACTGTTCTCAATTAAAGTTCGTCAAGTGGAGCAGCTCACACTCAAGGAAGCCAGGTCGAAAGAAGCTTGATGGGCGGATTCGAGTTACCAATCATGAGCACGCTGGGCCTGTTGCTTGGCGTCTGCCTGGCGGCCGGTGTTTTCGCCGATCTGTTGCGTCTCCCCAAGGTCACCGCCTATTTGCTGGTTGGTCTGCTCGTTGGTCCCAGTGTTTTGGACTGGGTTCCGGAAGGTCATGCGGAACTGTTCGAGCCCATCCTCGAAATGGCCATGGCCGTCGTGCTTTTCAACCTCGGCTGCGAGTTCACCTTCACGAAGGTTCGACGTGTGGCCACACGTTTCCTTTCGTTGTCGGCCGGGGAGATATCCGTCACGTTTGCGATCGTTGCCTTGGGGCTGGTCCTGTTGGGTTACTCGGCGGGAACGGCGCTGCTCCTTGGTTGTCTGGCTGTTGCGACGGCCCCTGCAACGACCATCCTGGTCCTCAAGGAATTCCGATCTGAGGGGCCGATCACCGAATGCACAGGCTTTCTGGTCGCCATGAACAACTTCGCGTGTATCGTGATGTTCGAGTTGGCCTTTCTTGCGATTCATCTCGTGCAAGGCAAATTGAGAGTGCCACTCAGCGAACAACTTGGCAGCGTGCTCCTTGATATCGCTGGCTCGATCGTCTTGGGTGTACTGGGAGGCCTCGTTGTCAGTTATGGGTGCGGCCTGCTGAAAATGAAGCGATGGCTGGTGCTGCTTGTTGCATCTGCCACATTTCTCCTCGGCGTCTGTGACACCATCGACATCCCCTATATGATGACGTTTCTTGTGATGGGGGTCACTGTCGCCAATACGTCGGACAGAACGGAAAAGATCGTCGAAGAACTCGATCACCTCTCCGGTCTGCTGGCAGTGTTGTTTTTCGCAGTGCATGGCACGGAGTTGGATATTCATGCATTGGGCGAGATCGGCAAGATCGGTGCGATTTATATTGTCTTTCGCTTTGCCGGTAAATGGCTGGGTATCTACGGTGCGTCGCGACTGACGAGACAGCCCATCGAAATCCGTCACTGGCTGGGCAGCTGCCTGTTTGCCCAGGCGGGAGCCGCCATCGCACTTTCAACCATCGCTATGAATCGTGATCCGGAACTGGGGAAGCCGATTCACGACATCATCCTGGGATCCGTGGTTGTGTTCGAAATCATCGGACCGCTCTTTATTCGCCAGTCACTGTTGCGAACAGGAGAAGTCCCGTTGGCTCAAGCGATTCGCCATTCCAGTAGTTCTCACCTCGACCAGTTTCGTTCACTCACGGATCGATTCTGGACTGCACTCGGATTCAGTTCGTCGACAACGTCAGCATCCAGTTCTGTCAAAGTCAGCGATCTGCTGCGGAAGAGTAACGGAATTCACCAATCAGCCGACCTCGATTCCGTGATTTCTTACATCGAAAACAGTCGCGACAACACCTATCCGGTCGTGGATTCCAAAAAGCGAGTCGTGGGAGTCATTCGCTATCCGTTGTTGAGCAACGTCATGTTTGATCAAAGCGTGACGAAGCTCGTCTGTGCAGAGGACATTGCAACAGCGGTTGATGCCGTTTTGTCTCCAGAAGCACCGCTCACTCGTGCATTCGAGCTGTTTCAGACCGTGACCGACGATTGCATTCCAGTGGTGACTCCAGATGGACCCCAGGAGCTCCTGGGGGTCGTCCGGCGCAGCGACGTCATGCATGCACTCATTACTCAACACCGTAAAACCAAATAGCAGTTAAGTCAGCCTCGGACACATCCCCCGGCCTGAACCGACCGTCCTACAACTCAGCAAAGCGAATCTCGATGTCACAGATCTCGAAGGCAGTCACGTCCACAACGACAGTATCGTCGTCGATCGAAAGGTCGGTAATCGTGTTGCCAAGGAAGTCGCATTGTCGGGCTGAAGCGGGACTCCGAAAGCAATTCAGTCGAACTTTCCGATGACGTCCTTCGGTCTCTCGCAGTCGCACACACACTTTGAGGTTGTTGGAAGTCTCGACGCCTGAATTCTCATTCGCCGCTGAAGGCGGCAAGAGTTGGGTGATCTGGACGTTGTGCGCATCGACATGGAAGAACCAACCGGACGTCGACTGTTTCGGGCCGCGTGTGAGCACGACCGGTTCAGCTGGGTTGAAGGCGGTCCGTGACACCTCCATGGGAAACTGTTCATCAACGGACACCACGAAACGAAACTGTCGCTTCGTCTCACCCGCAACGATCAGCAGAGAATCGATCATTCGTGGGCCTGTCTTGCGATGAAATGGCAGGCCGACCGGGTGAATGGTCGTGCGAAAATCGCCGTCGGCAATTTCGATGAAGTGTGGGGCTTCGATGCGATCAGCCGACATGGGATGCGCCCCCTCCTGCACCGAACAGGTCAGCGCAGCAGTCGAATCGTTCCACGCCCAACGGGTCGCGTAAAAGTTCGACCATGGATCTCCCTCGGGAAGTCGTTTGGCGTCCAACTCGATGTTGACCTCAATCGTGGGAATCCCTCGCCACACGCGGACCGACTGCCGATAGTGGGCAATCACAGAGTCGTCAGAAGGGTTGATGAGATCCCCCGTCGCGACGATTTCACCGCTCACGGGACCGGGTGAGATGATTTGCATCTCAGCCAGACGCATCTCGGAGTACCAGGTGCGGGTTTTAACTGCATCCTCTCCCTCACCCACGGTGACCGTCTGCTCGCGAGGGAATCGAAAGGCCAACTGCTGACTCAGACGCTTCGGTCCGCGCCGATAGGTCTTCAGTTGACCAATCCCACCGGTGACTTCGTTGATCTGCACCTCGAAGAACTCGTTCCTGAGAATGTTTCCTTCGGCCATCGGCACATTCTTGCCGGCAGGCTTTGGAGTGGCCCCATCGCCACACGGCAGCCAGACGAACCCACAGGGTGGGACTTCGACAACTAGTGATCTCTGCCCGCTGTTCGTCGGACCAGCGATGATCGATTCTGCTGGAGCAGGGAGCGGGATTTCCTCGGGCCAGTCGATCACGATCCTTCGTGTATATGACTCGGTGTTGATCAAGAAACATCCCGTTGTATCTCCCCGCCCGCCAACGACGACTCCGGCCAGATCTTGTGCCGCATCCGATGGCGTCTGTCGAAGTGTTGCTTCACGAGTGGAACGAATCTCAATGTCCGTTTCTGGGACAGCTTCCGTCAGTTGCTCCCACAGCGAATTGTTCGCCTGACGATCGATTGATTGCCCGCGAAGCAGACTGGCTGTGTTCATCGTCCAGAGGGCAGTAGTGGTGTGGTAATAGTCGCGCCAACCGTCAATATGGCGGCTGATCGGGTCGGGCTCTTCTCGGGCGACGGCCTGCACCAGATGAGGAGAGAGATAATCGCCGGCCTTGTGACGGGCCATGCGTCCCTGACTCTCAGTCGTCTGGAAGAAGTCGGAAAACGTCACGAACCGGCCGAGTACCGGGGCATACTGATGAATTCGATGAAAGTCTTCGATCCAGGGGGTATGAAGTTCCGGCCAGCGGGCAAGGATCAACAGGGCTGCGTGGTCATAATCCATGGCCTCGGCCATCCGCTGCGGGAAACGCAACATGCCGGCTGCACTGTCACCTGCCAAAGGGATGCGGCTGACTGCATCAATCACTGAGCCATCGCTGCCTTCCCAGCGATGCTTCCCCTGCTCTTCGTCCGGGTACAGGCCGTCATCGATCACAAAATGCAGAGCCCCGTTGTACCCAAATTTGTCGAGAATCTGAGGCACCTGCACGCCGACTCCAAAGGTACGTCGTCCCCAAACAGTCGGCCGTCTCCCGCAGAGTTGGTCGATCTCCCGAAGCCCTTTCTGAAACGATGCCAACACCGGCTCCAACGGCAGGAGGGTATTGTGCGTCTCGTACCACTCACCGCCGATCAGGTCCTGCTCCTGGTTTCGCCAGCGTTTGTTGAATACCTGAAATGCCTCCGGTTGAGACACCGCAAGCTGGCTCATGCTCTCGACTGTTGCCAGGTAGTTGACTGTTCGTCCTGATGAGACCAGTTGTGACCAATGTTCGTTTGCCATGTCGGGGGCAAGCAGGCAGAGGTCCGCGAGATAACAGTCAACCGGATAGAAGCGTTCACGTCCTTCCAACAACATCTCGAAGCAGCTTCGCAGATGCGTCTGGGTCGCGGGACGGTCTCCTGCCAATGCAGACCGTGCGGCGGAGATCGATTCCCCCTCCAGTCTGCGTTCATCCAGTTCATTGAAGTATCGCATCTGCCGCGTGAGGATCTCCAGTTGCAGATAGCAATGCCCGAATGCCAGAAAGTCGGCTGTGAGATCCGGGTCCAATTCCCCGTCAAGTTCCAGCGGACTCAGGACCTGCTCGATCATCTCCTCGCGTTTGGAGACACCCGTCACCACGACGGCTCCCTGTTCACGTGCGTTTTCGACCCATTGACAGGGAATCCAATCGGTGGAGACGGTGGGCACGATGAACAGCCGGTTTTTGTGCGATTCAGGGGGACTGTCCGCTCGTTCCCACTGAGGCTTCACGCCCGCTGAGGCAAGGAGATGCGGGTGCCAGATCACAGAAAACGCATTGAGCAGGCTCTCCGCCTGAGACTCGGGCAGATCGAGCGGCAAATCCTCCACACTGTGGCTGGGGATCAAAACTGTCAGGGATTCGTACTTCATTCGTCGGAGCAATGTCTCAACAGTCAGTCTTCGCTCGATGATAGAAGCCAAGTTATGGAACGAACAGGTTCCACGTCGATCCAAGCGACAGAATTGCACTCCTGAGTGGCAATCGCGACACTGCATCATCCATGCTGATGATGCCAGCAACAGCGAATGACCATACGAAGGAGAAGAGATGCGGATTTGTCGGTTTGAGAAGTCGGGAAATGTGGCTGCGGGCTTCTACACGGATGACCATGTCATTCCGCTTTCGGTTGCGGCAACCGCGACGGGTCTGGATGCTCCCGAGGGAGCCGATCTTGTCTCACTGTTGCCTGGTGGAGATCAGCGAAAGGCCGTTGTGGCACTGCAGGAGGCGTACGCCAAACTCTCAGAGGAGAAGAAACAGAGCATCGCGATTCCGGTCGCTGATGTTTCACTTCTGGTGCCGATTCCTGTGCCCGGCAAGCTGATGATGCTCGCTGGCAACTACTCGAAGCATGTGGAAGAGACCGGCGGACAAGCGGTTGTGCGGGAGAGTACGTTTCCGTACGTATTCATGAAACCGACGACCACGTTGACAAATCCGGGTGATCCGATTCGCATTCCCGCGATCAGTCCGAACCACATTGATTGGGAAATCGAATTCGGGATCATCATTGGCAAGACGTGCAAAGGAGTTTCTGAAGAGGAAGCACTTGATTATGTCGCTGGCTACACGGTGGTGAACGACATCTCAGACCGCAAATACCGGCCCAATCCGGGGCGGGTGGAGCGACCGAAAGACACCTTTTTCGACTGGCTGCACGGCAAATGGCATGACACGTTCTGTCCGATGGGCCCTTGTGTCCTCCCTGCGGATGAAGTCACTGACCCTCAGAATCTGCCCATGAAGCTCACTGTAAACGGCGATGTCGAACAGGACGCATCGACCGCGGAGATGGATTTCCCGGCGGCAGCGGTCGTCTCGTTCGTCTCAAGTTGGGTGAGGCTGAATCCCGGCGACATCATCTCGACCGGGACCCCGGATGGCGTGGGGGTGGCCAAAGGCAAATTCCTCAAGCCGGGTGACGTCGTCGAAGCCTCGATCGGCAGCATCGGCGTGCTGCGGAATCCAGTCGAGTAACGCATATCGTGAGCCGGTGGAATCGATTGGCCCTCGTGATTGCGGGTTTCACCCTGCCTTGGATGATCTGGGCCTCGCTGCGCATCGACATGAACTCGGGCGGTGTGACGAACTGGCTTCCCGAAGGGCGACCGGCACGTCTGCGTTATGACCAATTCGTCGAGCAGTTCGGCGTTGATGATTACCTGATCATCAGTTGGCCCGGATGTACGCTCGACGATCCGTGCGTTGCGAAATTCGCGGAGGCCCTCCGGGAACGTCCGGCGACGTCGGCTGTTGTACGAGACGTGAAAACGGGACAGGAGACCGTAGAGGAGTTGACTTCGCCTCCTCTCCGTCTCTCTCGGGCCGATGCGATTGATCGATTGCAGGGGATTCTTGTCGGTCCCGATCGGGAAACCACCTGTCTCATCGTTCGAACCGAGAAGGTGGGCACAGATCCCGCACCGGTCTTCGATCTGATCTGTCGCACCGCGGAGGAAGTCTGCGGAAAAACTCGTGACGACCTGCGGATCGGCGGAAGCACATTTGAGGCAGTCTCGATCAATGAAGCCAGCAGTCGAGCAGTCCGCCGCTACGCAGTCCCCGCCGGGCTGGCATCGCTAATCATAGCGGCTCTGTTTTTGCGTGATGTGCGAACGACGGTTTCGATCTTTGCGGTGTCTGCATTCTCCCAGTTGATGGCGATCGGTGTCCTCGATCTCACGCTTGGACGTATGAATGTCCTGCTCATCGTGATGCCGACATTGGTCTACGTGCTGACGATGTCAGGAGCCATCCATCTCGTGAACTATTGTCTCGATGAAGCTCGTGACGTTGGTTTGGGTGAGGGGGTCCGACTGGGCATGCGTGCCGGGCGGGTGCCCTGTTTGCTCGCATCGGTCACGACAGCGATCGGGCTGCTTTCCCTGTGCGTGAGTCAGGTCCATCCTGTACGGGAATTCGGCTTCTACGCGGCACTTTGCCTGGTCCTCAGTCTGCTGGTGCTGTTCTTTCTGCTTCCCGGGTGCTTGTTGTGGAGAATCGGGAGTTCCCACTGGCACACGCAGACCGAACCTCCAAAGTTCACGGTTCGAGTAAAGTCCGGTCTGATGTGCGTGGCAGAGGCTGTTCTCGCAAGACCCGGCGTGTGGGCCGTCAGCCTCATCGTGCTGCTTGTCGTTGGTGCCATCGGACTGAAGGATCTCCGCACGGTCGTAGACTTCGACCAGATGTTTCCCGAGCAAAGCGAAGTCATTCGTAACTACACCTGGCTGGAGGATCACATCGGGCCGATGATCCCGATTGAGATGTTGATTGACGTGCCTGCCGACAGTCACCGTACGACGCGCGAACGGGTCGAACTCGTTCAGGATATCGAGCAGGAACTGGCGCAATTGCCGTTTGTGACGGGAACCCTCTCTGCAGCAACGTTTGTCCCGTCCGTCACAGGACAGACGACTCTCCAGACCATCATCAGAAACCGGCTCAGCGATCAGCAACTGGACAAACGCCTCGAAAGCTTTAAGGACGACGGGTTGCTGTTCAGCGAGCACGGCCAGCAGAGGTGGCGGGTGACGTTTCGTCTCCCCGCCCGCGGTGTGTGGGATTACTTCGATCTCTCCCGTCAGGCGACGGAGACTGCAGAGGCCATTGTGGCCAATCAGGACCGCTGGCGAGATCAGGAGGTTCAGATCTCAACCACAGGCATGATGCCTTTGAAAGATGAGACCAATCAGCAGTTATTCGAGGACTTGGCCCGCAGCTACCTGACCGCATTCGTGCTGATCTGCCCGTTGATGATGATCATCCTGCGAAGTTTCTCGGCGGGCGTCGTCGCGATGCTGCCCAATGTGATGCCCACATTACTTGTGTTCGGTGCCCTCGGCTGGCTCGGTCGCTCAGTCGATATTGGCACAGTCCTCTGTGCGAGCGTGGCGCTGGGGATCGCGGTTGACGACACGGTGCACTTCCTGACCTGGTTTCGTCGTGGATTGTCGGATGGTCTGTCTCGCGTGCAGGCAGTGCGATTCGCCTATGACCGGTGTGCTCTGGCCATGCTGCAAACCACTTTGATCTGTGGTTGCGGCATGCTCATCTTCGGACTCAGCGACTTCGTGCCAGCCAGCCATTTCGCCATCCTCCTGGCGATTCTTCTGGCAACCGCCCTGGCCGGCGACCTGTTACTGCTCCCGGCCCTGCTGTGCTCACCGGTCGGACGTCTGTTTGAACGGGGAACTCATCAGCGAGTTTCTGTTGAATGAACAGTCTCTGGTCGCGGAGGAGGAGGGGGAAAGTCACCCTTCTCAGTTGCGGGCGTCGCGGGAGTCGCTTCAACATCCTCCGCAGGTTTTGCTGCGTCTGTTTCCTCTGCCGTCTCAGGCTCATTAATGACTGGCGGTTGAATCGTGAGCAGGTATTCGGTCAGAAACGTCGTGGCTGCGAGCTGGTCATCGCTCAGGATGAGAAACATCCAACATTCACTACTCCACAACCAGCCGGTCGTATTCGGGGGCGACACGGAGAAGTAGGTGGACCGATAATTGGACTGCGAGATCGTTGAGGTCACATGATTTGAGAAGTTGGTCTCCAGGCTTTCCTGAAAGACCTGCGATAACTTCTCCTGCTCGGAATCATCCGCCAAGTAGGCGTAGACCTCGACATTTGTCAGAGCCGTTTCGTAGATGGCGTGACGTCCCTCTCGGTCGGCCAGTCCAAAATCCGCGGGACTGGCGGACGTGTCATGTTCCAGCAAAGTGAAGTTGCCGACAGCCTCGGGGAATAGCAATTCCTCTGATACGGTCGACTCGGGTGCCCGCCAGCCATCTGGGAAGGCCTCGAACATCTGCTGTCTTGCCATTTCCTGGGTCACCTGCTGCATCACGTCGTTCATCTGCTGCATCGCACGAGGAACGAAGAAAAACAGCCCTCCGCCGCAAACAAGAAAACACAGGAGCCCAAACAATCCACAACCGATGAGTATGGGGACGAGGATGCTTTTTTCTTCTGTCATGAAGGGGTTCCTCTGTATGATCGGCGAATCGGAGTGGACACCCTAGCGATTCACACCTAAACCACACAACTGGAAATGGTTAGAACGACCGCCCTGAGTGATTCCGGTCTTGACCTGAAACAACGACTCGTGGTTTGATCCGCACCCTTCCGCAACAGTGTCATGCAGATTTGACAGACAGGATGTCGCCAATTCGATTGACAAACACGACTGAATCATCCGTGGCCGTTCTCGATCGTCAGACGGACGACAATCGCCTGTACGGTCTCGACTGGCTTCGGGCGGGGGCAGCCGTGCTGGTTGTCACACTCCACGCAGGAATTGCGTACCTCGTAGCCCGGATGCCGGGCCTGGCCTGGCCGACTCACGATCCCAGTGGTCATCCGACTGTGGACGCGATCACATGGTGGATCAATGGCTTCATTATGCCGCTGTTTTTCGTCCAGAGTGGCTACCTCGCTTGCCAGATCATGTGTGCCAAAGGGCCTGAAGAGTTCCTCAAACATCGCACACGACGGCTGCTTGCCCCCTTCGCCTTGGGATGTGTCCTGATTCTGCCACTCGACCTCTACGCATGGCTGCTCGGTTGGGCAGGTGAAGGAAAGATCACGCTCCACAAACTCCGCAGCCTGAAGATCGATAGCCCTCTCGGGGATAATCTCTGGGGCGTATCGCATCTTTGGTTCCTGCAGTATCTGTGGTTGTTTTGCCTCTGTGCGTGGGGGATGTGGCGAGTGGCGGAGTGGCAGAGTGGTAAAGTGACAAAGTCGCCAGATGGCAAGGTGGCGGAGAGCAATGGACTCAAATCTCGACAATCCTTCGGGAAGGTCACAGTCGCTCTCCTTGGAATCAGCACGTTCGCTCTGTGGTGGGAGCCGCAACTTGTGATTGGGTTCCGACATAGCTGGTGGCCTCAGCTGGCAAATCTGCTGTTTTACGCACCGTGGTTCACGCTGGGTTGGTTGAACTTCTCAAGTCGAGAAGCTCAGGGGGAACGGAACTCACACAGGGCCTGCGAGTTGCGACTCCTGGCATCGCTGGGGATGTTTGCGATTCTGCTGCCGCTGATCCACCAGCATGTTGCAGATCCCCTTCAAGGGCCGGCCAGGGTCGTCTTGGCAACGTTGTTTGTCACACATGCCTGGCTGGCGGTGACAGGCTGGTTTGGTGTTTGTCTGCGATGGCTGAATCGCCAGCCACCGGCAGCGGTCAAATACATTGCAGAGGCTTCCTTCTGGATTTACCTGTTTCATCATCCCGTCGTTGGATTAACTCAGGTTTCGCTGTCGCAGGCCCCACTGCCGGTCGCGATTCGATTTCTATTGACCACTCTGATTGGAATGGTTCTGCCTCTGCTGACGTATCATGCTTTCGTACGCCAGACTTGGATTGGCGTCGTTCTCAGCGGCAGACGGCAAACGGTGCTCACTGAGCCTGACTCGTCCGAGATACTCCCGTTCCCGCAGCCAGAAGCCAGGCTGTTGAAGAAATCTGCATGAATCCCCCGCGTGGTCGTGGCAGGGGGCGATTCTTGTGTGGTAAAAGAACGCTTGAGTTACCAAGTGGCAACATGGCAGGGGCTTTTCTGCGCAGTCGCCCCTCTGCCAATCAGTCGTTTCAACAGGAGTCATATCTGTGAGTATGAGCATCGTCGCCGTTCATGGACGGCAGATTTTGGACAGTCGTGGCAATCCCACTGTGGAAGTCGATATCGAGCTTGAGGATGGCACGATCGGCCGGGCAGCCGTTCCCAGTGGCGCGAGTACGGGGGCACACGAAGCGTGCGAGTTACGTGATAAAGATGAATCTCGCTTCCTCGGCAAGTCCGTCGAACTGGCGGTGAACAACGTCAACAGCGAGTTGGCTGACGTACTTCTGGACCTTGAAGTCACGGACCAGTTGACCATCGATCGTTCGATGATCGAAGCCGACGGCACGGAGAACAAGTCGCGGCTGGGTGCCAATGCGATTCTCGCCTGCTCGCTTGCAGCAGCTCATGCGGCAGCACGGGTGAGCTATCTGCCGCTGTTTCGCTACCTGGGTGGAGTGGGCGCATACCGCCTGCCTGCCCCGATGATGAACATTATCAACGGCGGCGAACACGCGAACAACGGCATCGACATGCAGGAGTTCATGGTCATGCCGCTCGGCTTCGACAACTTCAGCGACGCACTGCGTTGTGGGGTAGAGGTTTTCCATAACCTGAAGAAGGTGCTGGAAAAGAAGGGACTCAGTACGGCTGTCGGCGACGAAGGGGGTTTTGCCCCCGATCTGCCCAACGGTGATGAGGCGATCGGTGTGATCATGACTGCCATCGAGAACGCAGGATACAAGCCCGGTGAGCAAGTCAAGCTGGCACTCGATTGCGCGGCGACTGAGTACTACGACGTCGAGTCAAAAACCTACACACTCGAAGGGAAGAAGTACGACGCAGCCGGGATTGTTGACCTGCTCGAGGGCTGGGTCGACAAGTATCCGATCTGTTCCATCGAAGACGGATGCAGCGAGGATGACTGGGACGGTTGGAAGTTGTTGACCGACCGGATTGGAAAGAAGTGTCAACTCGTCGGTGACGACCTGTTTGTGACCAATGCTAAACGTCTCGCTCAGGGCATTGAAGCGGGCGTTGGTAACAGTATTTTAGTGAAGGTCAATCAGATCGGATCACTCACCGAAACAATTCAGGCAGTCGACCTCGCGTATCGTAACGGTTACACAGCCGTCATGAGCCATCGGTCGGGCGAGACGGAAGACACGACGATTGCCGACCTCGCGGTCGCCTTGGGCACAGGCCAGATCAAGACCGGTTCGGCCAGCCGCACCGATCGAATCTGCAAATACAATCAGCTTCTGCGGATCGAAGAAATCCTCGGAACCGATGCCGTCTACGGTGGCACGATCTAAGTCGTGCAGAGATTGCCGGTGCGTCGATAACTCTCATTGACGACCTGTCATCTCGATCAACTTTTTGCAATCGCGAGCCCACAGGTCCCGAGCCTGTGGGTTTTTTATTGAATCTCATGTCTGTTCCCCCTGGCCATTCCGCCTGTTCCCAACTCAGAACAGACGGAACTCCAGCTGTGAATCCGGTTCGGGGAACACTGATCTCACTCGGATTCTGGTGCTGTCTGCTCGGTGCGATCGCAGCCTACGGTCTGGTCGTGCTGTCCCCCAAGTTTGTGCGATGGTCACAAAAACAGCATGAGGTGGTAGACAATCAGCAGCAATTACTGGCTCTTCAGGAGGAGGTCACGTTCTGGACAGAGCTGACTGAGGAAATTGAAACAAACCCGGATTTCCGGGACTCGCTGATGACATCGATGATGGGTTCGGCATCACCTTCCCGGCGAGTGATTCCGGTTGACGCCGCACAGAGGTATTCTCCACAGATGTCAGGGTCGGAATCTGAGATTCCCTCACAACAGCAGTCACCTCTCCTGAGGCTTTGTGAGCAGGTTGCAGGCTCTCCAATGCTGCAGACACTCATACTGGCAGGATCCGCCGGAGTACTTCTTTTTTCGTTCTCCTCACTTCTGGAGTCTCGCCCGCCGCGACGTCGACGAAGGTTCAGGCGCGTTTGCCCGTATTTCGTTCGGCGACTGTCGGGACTGGGAAGCCGCTACGTTTCTGGAAATTCCGACCGAAAAACCCGGTCACGCGGACTGATGACGGATGTTTGAGCGATGAGGGTTTTTGTGCTGAGTGAAAGCTTTCCGGCAACAGTCTTTCACCAGCTTACGTAACCGTGCGATCTACCTCAGAGTTGGCAATTCGTCATGTTGTCGCTCACACGACCACGTGGAGTGTCCGATACCACAGACATATCGAGTCCTCTGTTGATCTCCACGGAAGGATGATCCGGAGCGTTCCGCCACGAATTAACGGGCAGGCTCGATCGGATTCGCAAGAGGCGAATTTCGCAGTAACTCAAGGATTGAGGACGGGGGGGGCGACCCATGGCGACACGGATGAACGCAGCAGCCAGCGCGTCGATTGTGCTGATGACTTTCTTCATCATTGGGGCGGGATCGTCTCATGCACAAGTGGTGCCTGGCACCGGAACACTTCTCAATATGGACGACTTTGAAGACTCGAGCTGGGACTTCACGTTCAACTTTCCCAAAAGCAGCAAGGAAGAGGATGAACAGATCCGCTTCCCGCTGGGACGCTCCAGCAACGGACGTTGGTTCGAGAGCCCCAAACGAGGCACTCCTGATGTTGTGAAGCGAGTTGAAACCCCGATCGGTGGACTCGAGGGAAGCACGGGCAGCCTGTACATTCGATCTCGCGACACGGGCATTCCCGGACGTCCAAGCTACAGTCAGAAGCAGGATGACTTCATCCTCAAAGCCAGCCCGTTGTCGATCTCACAGAGCCCGAACTTTGTTGTCCGTGTTTACCTGCCGCCGTGGGAAGAATGGGAACAGCGAACAGGTGTCTCCTTCGGAATTCGAGCCGGAGTTCAGGGTCCTCAAACAACAACGAAGCAGGTCGGTTTCGGCAAGTGGTTGTTCAAAGGGACGCGGACCGAGACTGTGACTGAAATGGAGCCGGTGTATCCGGGGTTCTTCATCCAGTTCAACTGCACCAAAGATAAGAACTTCAAAGAAGATCACGCGGTCCTCATCATCCGTTCCGGAAACGATGGCCAGGATATCGTTGGCCCAAGAATTCACCAGACCGGCTGGTGGACCTTTGGCCAATCGCACACTCCAGATTCCCGCGTGCACTACTATGCCCACCCGGGCGTTGCAGATCTGACCGCAGACGATCTGATTATTTCGACGATGCCACACAGCAGACAGATCACGTACTTCAACACGATCTTCTTTAACGTCTGCAGCATCGACAACGGCTCCACCTGGTCGACCCCGTGGATCATTGATGACCCAAAGGTTTATTACCTGGGCGGAGGCAACCGGTCGATGGCGGGTGGTCGGCAGCAGATGCAGCGGTAAGCAAGAAGTCAATTTTTCGACGAAATCGGGACCGCACCACGTCGTCAGGCGACACGATCTGTAAAGATCGCGTCGCCTTTTTTCTTCTGCCGGTTTCACACCTCTCATGGTGGCAGGACAAGTTCCCAACACCGTCGGAATGAGCTTCACCCCAAGAAAATTGCACCTACGGTGGCACAGACATTTCTGTCTGTGCCAAGTCATTGGCTGAGCAGTCGTTATTGCAGACAGGAATGTCTGCACCACTCATCTTCTTCATGGTGATAGAATAGAGCTGTGTGAACTGGGGGATTCTGCAAACACCTTTCAATCATTTTCCTGATTGACACGGAATGGACGATTCCATTCTTCAATGGAGAGTGTCCCCTCCTTCGCAATCTCGCAGGTGACCGCTCCAGAGGTTTGCGTTGAGAGGACTCGTTTCGCATCTGGGTAAGCAGCATGAAGCATGTCATCGGAGTGCAGCTCTCCGCCGCTGATGATTACGTTCCCGGGTGATGCCCATCGTGACAAAGTGATCGGGTTGGCCTTGGGACTGCCGTGATGAGGGGACAGCATCACGTCAATGGGTTCGGAAGGGGTGTTGAGTAGTTGGGCAAGTCCATCTTCTTCCAAGTCTCCCGTCAGGAGAATGATACGGTCGGCATATTGCACGCGCAGGACCAGACTGTTGGCATTGTCACGATTGCTCTTCGAGCGTGCAGACGGATGAAGAATTGTCAATTCGACATCCGAACCACCGAGCTGCAAGCGATCACCCGCCTGCAACAGTTTGATTGGCACTGCTTCTCGGCTCGCTGTCTCGCAGAGGGCCGCGACAGGCAGTTGTTCAAAATCAAGAAATGATTGATCGAAACAGAGTGTTCCCACCGGCACCGCCTCCAACAGACCAGCAACCGCGTTGAAGTGGTCGACATCCGCATGCGAGATGATGATTGCATCGATCCCGTTGATGCCTCGTTCCCACAGGGCGTTCTGGATGATGGCCCGTCCCTGCTGTGCACTGCCGAACATGCCGGCGTCGTAGAGCAGCGTCTCCCCACTCGGTAACTCCAGCACCACCGCACAACCGTGACCGACGGAGAGGAACGTGCATCGAAGTCCTTCACGATGTTGAGGAAGCAGAGGGAGTGCCAGCCCCAGAATCGTCCAACCTCCGACAGCATGCCAGGTCCAGTCCCGGAACCTGACCTTCTGCTGTACCAAGATCCCAATGCTCAGTAATGAATAGAAACCCACCAACCACCAGTCCTCCGGTCCTGCCACAGAGGCATGACCGCCGGGCAATTCCGCTGTTGTATCGACAACGGACTGTATTCCGCTGAGGAACCAGTCGAACACGGCTGCCGGCCAACGCACCAGCCACGGAGCGATCAGTCCACACAGCAAAGTGATGAATCCCAGCCATAAGGTCACTCCCACAACGGGGAGCATCAGCACGTTGATGAGAAACCCGATTGGTGCAACCACGTGAAAACGAGCAGCAATCAGAGGCATCGCGAAGACCCAGATCGCCGCCGTAATCACATAACCCTCAACCAGCATCCGCAGTGTCCGTTGCAACAGGCCTCCATGAGGCTCAAACAGCCATTCGGTCCTTGCTGAGCGGAGCGGATGGTTCTGCCATCGTTTGAGAAAGACAGCCGCGCCGCCAATTGCCACCACACATAAGAACGAGAGTTGAGTGCCGACGTCAAAAAGATCAGTCGGATTGATAAGGAGGACGATCAAACCGCAGATCGCAATGAGGTTTGGTCCTCCCACTTGGCGAAACCAAGGCCACCCCGCGGCAGCGATCACTGCAAGAATGCTGGCTCGCACCACCGGTGGACGATGATTCGTGACGAAGGCATAGGCTGCGATTCCGAGGAGCAGAACAACCGTCGTAGCGGGCAAGGAAAGTTTCAGCAGTCGACATGTGACAAGCAACAATGCCGCGAGAATGCCGACGTGCAATCCCGAGATGGCCAACAGATGCATTGTCCCACTTTCGGTGAATGCGTCATACACATCCTGAGGCAGGGCTGATCGTTCACCGAGTAACAGAGACATCGCCAGCGGAACACGCACACGATCAATGTGATGAACCAGGATATCTTCGCACTCATCTCGCATCCGGGTCCGCAACCGTTCGAGTTGTCCAGCGACTCGCGTTTGCAGGACCCGCACGGCGTCCGGATGGTCGACATCGAGCAGACAGCGAATGCCATCTTCTCGGAGGTACTTTCGATAATCGAACCCACCTGGATTTTGCGGACCGCGTGGCATGACCAGACGTCCCGTGACTTCGACACGATCGCCGACGTTCGCATGCAACACATGTCCGGTGACGATCAGTCGTAATCGACCGACGACCGGCACTGTCGCTTGCCGGCTCACGAGGGACTCGCACAATAGATCGCACTGGCTGCGATCGACCTGCATCCACGGAGGTGTCATATCTGAATGGTCAGCCGCCCGAACCGTGAGTGGAGACTCAATGATCCCCACCAGTTGAACCGACTGTCCTTCGCCTTCCGCATACCGGCTGACATCAAAGGGGCTCAAGATCGACCAGCGCAGATGATGTCGCATCCCTCCCAAGGCCAAGCAAGCGACAAACAACATCAGCCCCCACGATTTCCATCGTTGAGACCGATTTTCCAGCCAGCTGAATGCCAGGCCGACGGCACAGAGACCTCCCCATGCAGGGAAAGGCAGGTCAACCACTCGGTCAATGAGAATTCCTGCAACGAACGCGATCACAACCGGCAACGCCGGAGCATGGAGCGTGGCATGGTCAGGATCGCGGCTTCCCATCCCGGAATGATACTCTCATGCAATCAGGGATTGCGACCCGCGCAGATCGCAATCCTGATTACAATGCAGCTTCATCAGCGAATGGAATTGGTACGATGCCGCGACACATCCGTGTGTACGCATCGATAGTCAGCGACGATTAAAATTCACCGAGAACTTGGCCATCATTCCGTTCAGCAAGGTTGCGCCAAGTCTGCAGATCGATGTTCTCGCTCACACTTCGGACTGACCCGTCCATCAACAGCGATTGTACAATTTCCGTGTGATAGCTTCGCGACGTGATCGCTGCATAGGTGATGTCAGTCGTCGAATCCCCCTCTTCCTCAGACGTATAGTCGACGCTGTACTCCGTGCCACTGTCGACGTAGGGGACATTTGCGTTTGGCGGGAAAGTGGCAGTAAAGCCGTCCTGATGGACACGACCTTCAACCCATTCCGTGTGTCCATTTTCCGGCTGAAAGTTGGTACCGCCAAACACCGCCACTTGTGCCGGATCGGTTGGTGCCGTCGTGGGAGGCGTGCCACCTGTTTTCAGGATGGGCTGGAAGGCTTTGACTTCACTGAACCCCATCGAGTTACTGGTCCCGTCTGTGAAGTCCCGCAGTTTCAAGCTGACGTTCGGTCCGAACGCTCCTGCTCCGATGGTGCCGCTGACCGGGTCATAAACCATCCAAGTCCCGAAATTTGCTGCATAGTTGATCGGATACTGCGGTTCACTTGGTCCATGTGGAAAACTCGTGCGGTCGTTCACTTCAGAGGGGCACATGTAGACCGGGACCCGGAAGTCAATTGCGGGAACATTGATCGGATCGGAGTAGGGAAGGGAAAGGTCCACCAGATTCTGAAGGTTTGCCTGGTCGAGATAAGGAAGCAGTCGAGCTTGTGGGCCCCACTCTCCCCAGTCGTTCCCGTTGAAGGTAAGACACATCGCAGGAGGAAGCTTCGTGTACGTGGACTCGTAGTTGTGGAGTGCGAGGCCAATCTGCTTGAGGTTGTTCTTGCATTGCGTACGTCGGGCAGCCTCCCGAGCCTGCTGGACTGCAGGGAGCAGAAGCGCGATCAGGATGGCAATGATGGCAATCACCACCAGAAGTTCGATGAGTGTGAATGCACGACGAGGTTTGACGTGTGAAAACATGGGGTTCTCCAAAGCGTCGATGACGAAAACTGCCGACCTTCGTTCACTGGCGAAAGGTCTGAAGGGACATCGAGTCTGGCTGGCGAATCCCGATCGAACGGGGAGGCACCCACTCATTGGCAGGCACTCTGTGGCTGGCTAACTCACGAGACCAGAGTTGACACTGAGTCTCAGTAGCAGTAGGCTATCTGCCGGTGAGGGAACTAGCAAGCGTTCCATTTCACTTTTTTCTTTTGAAAGCTTTGGATTCTCATGACGAAGTCAGAGAACACCCCCATCGGCAATAAATCCGATTCAAATGAGGCCGCAGGTGCAGTGACGCGGCCAAATCAGATCCAGTCATCCGATCTCTTTGCAGATCGCCAGGAAGTCGAAATTCTTCACGCGGGTGAAACCTATCGGCTGCGAAAAACCCGCACTGGCAAGCTGATTCTCACCAAATAAGTCGGTCCCAACACGATTTCAGTGCATCATCGTGCGTAGGCGACATGGAGCGACTGCAGGATTTTCTGCTCCAAGGCAGGGTCTCGACCCATCGGAATCCACCCCGATGGAGCCGACTGGCCGACCACGAGGTTAAGGTCTCGCTGCAACGGTTTGTTCTCTTGAAATGACGCTCCGCCAGGCGAATTGGCAGCGATCCCCGGCAAATCTTCCCGCTCCTGAAAGGCTTCGACGGAAACGAGATAGCCTGCTCCCTGTTCACTCGGCAAAAGTCGGACCAGAACCTTCCTCCGGACCGATTGCAGGGTGCTCTCCATCCGATTGGCCAGGCCCACGGAGTCGTGATGCCACGGTTCAAGCAACCCTGACCCCGTCCGATATTCGGTCTCAATCAGGCGAGAGAACCTGTTTTCCCGAGCGATCTGGAAATGGAAGTCGTGAAGTACGTCCACCGTCCGTTCCCACAGCACCTCGTCATTCGCCGCAGGAACCAGAATGGGATTTCCGACTGCGACCGGTGGGGGAGCGCCCAGCCACGGCGATGCGCAGCCCGATGCGAGGGCCAGTCCCAGGGCGATGGTGGACAAATTGCGAGGCATCAATGAAGGTGCCGAGGATCGGCGAGGAGCAGAAGGAAGGGGCCGAAGTCTTGCAGGAAGCCCGATTCGCAGCAAGATCAATCCAGGTTTCAGGCCCCGATGGCCTGCAAATCGTCGGATTCCTGCATCTCCTCCCATTGAGCCATGGTGTACATGACTTCACGATGCTTGGAGCCATTATACGCCCCAACGATCCCATCCTCGGCCATGTAGTCGATCATCCTGGCCGCACGACCATATCCGATGCCCAGTGCCCGCTGTAGCAGCGAGCAGCTGCCACGTCCCTCGCGGATCACAACTTCGCATGCCTGGGCATAAAGGTCATCCCGGTCGCGGATTGCATCCAGTCCCCCGCCTCCTGAAGAAGTCTCGGACGTCGCTTGGGCGATTTCCGTACTGTACTGAGGTTCGATATCGCTGAAGAAATCGATGATGGCGTTCATCTCGTCATCGCTGACGAATGTCCCTTGGGCGCGAGAGACGTTGCTGGTTCCTGGCGCGAGGTAAAGCATGTCACCATTTCCAAGCAGACGCTCTGCTCCCGATTCGTCAAGCACGACTCGGCTGTCGCTCTTGCTGGCCACCTGGAACGCAATCCTGGCCGGCAGGTTTGATTTGATGAGCCCGGTAATCACATCAACTGTCGGTTTCTGCGTGGCCAGCACAAGATGGATGCCGACCGCTCGCGACTTCTGAGCCAGTCGAATGATATGCCCCTCGACGTCCTTCCCGGACGTCATGATCATGTCCGCCATCTCATCAGCAAAGATGACAATGTACGGCATGTGTTCGGGCACATCGTCTGCTTCGCTGCTGTCCGGATCGATGCCCAGCCGGTCGAGAACACGGTCGCGTCCGAGTTTGTTGAAGCTGTCGAGGTGTCTCACGCCGCAGCGGGCGAGCAAGTCGTATCGCTCTTCCATTTTATCAACCGCCCACGACAGCACCGCCTCGGCCTTTTTCATGTCAGTGATGACGGGATGCATGAGATGCGGGATTCGCATATACGGGCTGAGTTCGACCATTTTCGGATCGATCATCAGCATCTTGACATCGTTCGGCGATCGGCTCATCAGCAATGAGAGGATCAGTGTGTTGAGGCACACGCTTTTTCCGGTGCCGGTTCGGCCGGCGATCAACAGGTGAGGCATCTTCGCGAGGTCGACGGCCAGGGGATGCCCGCAGACGTCCTTCCCGAGGAACAATGGCAGTTTCATCCGCTCCGTCTGTTCCTGGCAGGCCTGAATCAGTTCCTTCATCCGAACCATCACTCGACGGTCGTTCGGCACTTCGACCCCGACGGTGTTCTTCCCCGGAATGGGGGAAACCACGCGGACTGCGGGGACACGCAATGCGATCGCCAGATCGTCCTGCAGATTGACGACCTTCGAAACTCGCAGACCGGCGTCCAGTTCCAGTTCGAACTGTGTCACAACCGGCCCTGTATCAATCTCGGCGACTTTCACGTTCAGTCCGAATTCGTCGAACGTCTTCTCCAGAGTCACAGCAGCTGCCTGCGCACGCTCAGCCAACTTCTCAAACGGAAACTCTTCTGCCTCCTCCAGCAGGTCGAGGTCCGGTAACTCGAAATGAATGAACGTCGGCTCATCGTCGTCCGCATCGAGATCATCCAATCCAGCGGCGACCGAAAGACCAGTCGGAGGGTTCACCTTGAACGTTCCACCCGGCTGGACTTTGGGTTTTGCTGCCTCGCCAGCCAGTCGGGCCAACAGCGACTTCTTAGGGGGGGGGATCACCGCTGTCGTCACAGGGCGGGGAGTAACTGCTTCTGATTCCTCACACTCTTCGGTTGCCAGCCAGCGTCCAAACAACAGCCGCGTCAACCCACGGATCGGGCGGAGGGGAATGGACAGAAGCAGAGACAACAGCGCGGTCTCGGATGCGAGCAGCAGTCCGGTGATCGCGAGCGTCGAGATGATGATCAGCGATCCGATTGTGGAGAAGTGATCCTTCATGATGGTGGCACCGAATGCTCCCACATAGCCGCCGCTGCCGATGACATGACCACCGCTCAGGTCGGGACGCAACAACTGCATTCCCATGGAGAAGGCCACGATCAGCAGGCCCCAACCAAAGCAGCGAATGAACGGATCACGCATGGTGGTTCGCGAGAACAGACGCATGTCGAACACAAACATGGCTGCCAGCAAACCAAAAGCTCCCCAACCAAACACGGTCCGCAGTCCGTAAGCCAACCGTGCACCCACTGGTCCGCAGACGTTCAGCACCTCCGCGTTGGCTGGATGAACCAGATGAGAGGGGGGATCGGCCGGATCATATGACCAGAGACTCAGGCCGACAAAGACGATCGCCGCCAGCAGCCCAAGGGCCAGCAGATCGGTTCGGAGGCGGCGGTAATCAATCATGATCGGCAGGAACGATACACACGTCATCCCTCCTGCAATCGTCCCCTGGGGACCAGTTCCCCGGGTCAAACGGCCCTGTGATGCGACACGGCACATAAACCGTGATAGTCAGTGCATCTCGGACTCGCACCATCGAGGCCGCTGGAGGTGTCCGCAAAACAACGAACACCGACGTGAGGAGAGCGCACTGTCTCACAACAACGCTATCACACAGATCGAAGCATGTTGCCATTTCGCAACATCGGAAGACGTGATTCAACGACATGCGAGCAGTCATCGGGAACAGAGAAACCGGTCCGTTTATGACGATTGCAAGACTGCTTCATTGTTGATCAAGCCAATCAATCAACGATCGTGCCACGTCCGATTTCTGACCCGACCAATGTGCAACTGTGGAACCGGTTTCGTCGAGCAATTCGACGTCATTCGTCTCTGAACCGATGGCTGAGGGAGCATTCAAGACGATCCAGTTGCAGTTTTTCCGTCGGAGTTTCTGCAGGGCGTTCTCGCGGGGGTTCTGGGCTTCGAGGGCGAAACCGACCACCCAGCGGTGATCCTTCATGGCCCCCAGCTCAGCCAGCACGTCGTCGGTCTCGATCATCTCCAGAGAGACAGGACCACCGGTCTTCGAGAGCTTTCCTGTGATCCTGGCCAGAGGTTTGTAATCACACACGGCGGCAGCGGCGATGACTCCGTCGCAACTCGGAAAGGCTGCGACAGATGCAGTCCGCATCTGCTCGGTCGTCTCGACAGGAATGAACTCGCATCCCTCGGGGGGAGCGAGCGCGACCGGACCGCTGACGAGCACGACTTCCCAACCAACAGCGACGGCACTCTCGGCGACCGCGTAACCCATCCGACCGCTACTGGCATTCGTCAGATAGCGTACGTCATCGAGATACTCACGAGTCGGACCAGCTGTCACCAGAATGCGCATGGCTTTGGTCGTCGGGGGCGGATGATTCAAACTTGTCTGATCTCAGACTCGTAATCTCACGACGCGGAGCGTCGTGCCACACTATTGAGGTGAATACTCCGGATGTGTCAGTTCACTCCGCGCTGGGAGGCCTGTTGTCTCACAGGATTGGTGAACTGCAGCGTCTCGACGATCTGTCGATCCTGTCCTGCCAGCCGCTCCCGCATTTCGGGCTCGACTGCGAACACGAACGAGACCTGCCGTCCGTCGGGAGCAGCACAGAGATAGTACATCCAGGTCATGGGAACGTCTTGTGTCTCATCGCCCTTCGGGAGGACAAATTTGCCCTCGACGGTCACTCGAAAAATAGTGCGGCCATCATCGGTCGGGATGCGGTCTCGGGCGACGATGGCTCCGAACTGGCTTCCAAGTGATTGCCGGATGCTCGCTTCGTACTCCTCGACAGGTGTGGTTTGTCCTGCTGCGACTTGGGGGACCGGTGAGAAATTACACTGGCAGACCAGCGTCCCCTGATCCATCAATCGCAGGATGACGACTTTGGGGTCCGTCTCGAAATTGGCATGAAAGACATGCCAGCCCCGAGTATGGACCGTCGACAACCCCCACGGCTCCGCGTGAAATTCGAGTGGCAGTCGGTCAGCAGGGGGATCGAGTGGAATGGACTCGGCCAACTCAGCCGTGAGTGCGCCATCGCTGCTGGCGAACGAACGTGTCGTGACCACGCGGACTTCGGAGTCGATTCCGGGAGTGATGGTACCAATTGCTCCCGTTTCCGCATGGGTCAGGTCGATGGTTTTGACCAACTGTTGTTTCAAATCGAACAGAAGATGTCCGGACAATTTCACATTCGTTAGGGCGCCAAGCCGGGCTCCCTCGACTGTCCCGTTGAACTCAACCCGGGCAATGCCATCACTGACATCTGCAAGTTTCGCGGTCATTTCCGTCTTTGATGTTGCATCAACCGTGGAAAGCATCTGTGCGGCCCAATCTTCGATGTCCCACTCCTCTCCGACCTCCATCTGCCGTGAGGGTAGGAGCGCCAGCACGGCCAGCGGGTCGCCGGGAACATCAATCAGATCGAGGTAATCGCGGGTCAGTAGGTCCGTTGGGTTGTATCGCAACAGGCCGGACCGCTCCCCCTGAGCGACGATGACCCGCAGCCCCGAGGGAAGCGACATCAAGGACTCCTCGTCGCTGATTTTCGTACGTGTCTGGGCCTGCTCGAACTCTCGAATCGACCGATATGCTGCGGCGTCTCGGCCTGACCCGGAGAGGCGTTTCTCGCGGAATCGGTAAGCGGCGGCTGCTTTCAGGTCGTGCGAAGCCGTTTTGCCGCCGCCCGCACTGGTGATGACCTTCCCGCCGATCGTGACCTGCATCCGGACATCCCTGACCCGTCCGTCTGTCACGGGTTCTTCCAGAGAGAACGACTCAGCCAGACAGACCGATGGCAACATCATCGCCACGAGTGACGCTAAAACTCTCAACTCAGTCCGGCCCCAATACCGGGCGATCGCAGCGTGCATCGTCATTCCTCCTGAATTCCTGTGAGTCTCCGCAAGGTCCGTATTCTTGCGTTTCCCGCACTCCAAACCAATCCCAGTCTGATGAAATCATCAAGGATGACGGGCATTCGTCCTTCAGGAACTTCATCAAGCATCTCTGTGAAGCAGGCGCAAGCTGACGAGTGACGACTACAGAGAACTCGTTATTATGAGCCTGACTTGGAACGCGAAGAGAGCTGTCGAAGTTCCTTGATCTCCGATTTCACGTCTCTGACGGGGGTCGCTGTGAGATAGCGGTCGACAAGTTCTTCGAGTTCCCGGGCCATCTTGTTGATGCGTTTCTCCGCTGATTTGTCACGGTTGGCCTGAGCCCGTTCGACACCCGGCACCTGGACCGCGATGATTTTCGACTTGAAGATCGAGATCGACGGCAACCGGTCGACGGATGCCATGATCGAGTCGCATTCGTCCCAACTCTCCTTCCGGGCCATCGACAGAGCACGGGCCAGCATGACGCTCCGCCGCGAGACGAGATCGATCAGCTCCCCCTGAATCATGGCCAGATTTCCTTCAACTTCCAGCCGCGCTGCGTCATCCGGGACCTCCAAAGTGACTTCGCGATCGATGCCCCCCATGAAGGGCAGATTGGCCAGGACCGCTCCGCCGCTGTGTACAAGCAGCCGTTTGACCGGAGCTGCGACGTCGGTCGAGATGGTGATGCTTCCGAACCGATTCGTCATGAACTCTTCAAAATGCGGTTCGGGAACTTCCTCGCTTGGCAGTTCGTCGTATACGCGGACCCGAACTCCCACGAGCGGCATGTTCGGATTCGTGCGCGGGACGAGACTCAACCTGGTCTCGGGAAATGAGGGTCGCGCGCGGATCGCCATCAGTTCGACCCTGCGTCTGCTCCCCGACAAGGCAGAGGCAAAAGCAGTCTCAACCGTACACGTCAATCGGCTGCGGATCATTGAATCCACTCGCAGGTAAGTCCAGGGGACTGACTGGACGTTACGAACTTCGCCTTCCCGGGTGAGATATCGAAAGTGAGGGGTCAGCAGATCGCCGGTTTGCAGAAGCACCTCAAGCGATTCCGGAGCAAGCAACTCCGCTCCCCGCGCGCGGAGCTCTGCGGACTTCCCTTCGGTGCTGTCGATGCGTGCCAGCGGGCGAAAGAGAGCGATGATCAAATCGAAAGCATCGTCCGTCCTCAGCCGACGGTCGACAACGCGATGCTGTAACAGCGCACTCCGTGTTTCCGAGTTCTGGTCCCATTCCCACCCGGTCAGCGTGAGATGCTTCGAGTCTTCGACGTTCAACACAATCACCTTGTCGAATGCGGACTTCGCAAACCGAGACTTCAATTCTGTCGCAGTCTGACGCTCAAGAACTTCGGGTGTCGCAGGGATCAGCCAACCGTTGGTCTCAATCTCAAACTTCCAATAGGGGCCGAAGGTCCCAGCGATTCGCGACTGCAGTGACGACTGCAACTGCTCGCGAAAGTGGGCAGTCAGCGACGGGTCTGCAGCAAAGGCCAGAGAGATCAGCACGCGGTACGGTCGAAGTTCCCACGGAATCTCGTTGAACTCCAGATCAGGGTTTTGATCGTCCTCTGAGGCTTCTTCGATGGGGGCCTCCTCAAGAGGGCCTGGCTCACCCTCGGATCGAGGGGCCTCGTCGCCCGATTCAGCTTCGACCGACTCTTGCTCTTCCGTAACCGGAGTTTCCTGAGCAAACAGCGACCAGGAACATGCGAAACCAACGATCACCAATCCGAGAATGGTGGCAGCTGATTTGGTCAACAGTGATACTCGGAGGTTGGGATGCAAACTGTTCACGGCAGATCCTCCGCAAACCAGGATTCGACAACCCAGCGGTCAATTTCTTCGTAAGGATGCACGGGATCAACCGGTACGCCGCGGACATTCTTGCGATAGATCAGGTAATCATCGACCTCCCATAAGGGAATGAGCATCACCTCGCCCCAGAGGTGCAGGTGCAAACGGCTGACAAGCTGCAAGGCAGCGTTC
>JAGQQG010000019.1:65913-73511 GCA_020426325.1 Planctomycetaceae bacterium
AGTCAGTGGCCAGGTCCAGATCGATGATCTCCTGTCGTAGCCAATCGGGGAAGGGGTCGAGGTCTGAGACCTGAGCGCGACCAGTCAGCGTGAGGAACGGCCAGAGCTGGGTCACCGGTTCCGTGAGACTGACCGTTCGATAAATCAGGTCCCACGAGGGGGCTTCGTCTTGTGCTCCCACCAGCGGGCCTTGAGGGACATCAATGATTTCAACGGTGATCCCGAATCGGGACCATGATTCCACGAGTTCCGAGGCAGCGGCCCGCACGACCGGCTCGGACACGACGGCCATCCTCAACGATGGCAATTCGCCTCCCAACTGACGACGTGCTGCGAGCGTTAGAGAGATCGCAGAGAGGGGATCGTATTCACGTGGCAGCACAAGAGCACTGTTTGCGTAGCTCTGTGACGGGAACGGACCATCCACGATCCGGCCGTACTCGCGGCTGTCACTCTGGAGAACAGTGTCCGAAAGAATCTTCTCCCGGTTGATTGCATACGCCAGTGCGCGTCGGAACTCGCGATTCTTCAACGAGGTGCTGTGGGGGTTGAATTGAAGCACGTGCGTGATGGGAACCGCAGACTTCTCGACGAAAAACGCTTTCAGCATCTCGTCGTCCTGTCGCAGCAGGTTCACATGCCAAGCTGGTGGATTCACCAGCATCGAGACTTCCCCCCGCATCAGCCCTTGCATGGCAGCATCGACATCCGGATAGAGATGCTCCTGAACTTCCGAGAGATGGTACAGCCGCTGACCTTCCGGCTCACTCAGCGAGCGACGATACACCACGGTGGATGGTGATTTCTCCGCGAGATGAAATCCTCCGGCCTGCGAGGGAGATTCGTCAAGCGACACCGGCGATGTTGCTGCCTGTTCTCCGGCCACCGTGACTGAGGAATCCGATTCGATGAGGGGGATGGACAGCAGCGCCTCGGTGCGAATGGGGACACGGCTGAAATTTAATGTGAATGAGAAGGGAGAAGTGACGTCGACCGAATTGGCGTATCCGGCGAACCGTTCGTCATACGCAACACTCGACGGATCGAGACGTGATGCGATCCGCTCTGCAATGACCGGAGCCGTCACAATCGGTTGGGCTTCCCAGGGTTGACGATTGTCACGCAGTTCGAAGACTGCTTCCCGTCCCAAATTGAGCGGTTCCCAACGATCGCAGAAACGAGTCGAGTAGTGGGCTGAACCGTCCTGGGCACTGTCGACTTCGAAGAAACGAATGGTCGTCAAACGGTCGCCTCGCCGCTCGGCGGGCGACCGCACGACGCTCTCACTTTCATGGTCGGGCGGGAGATCCAGGACTCCGACATGCAGGCGTTGGTAACGGTCAGAAAACGTTCGAAAGCGTGTGCGGAGGTTTCGTGTGAGCGGCCAGATGGCGGCGGCTTTCTCTGCGTGATCCAGGGCGAGTGCGTGCTTCCCTTGCGAGCGAGCCGTGTCTGCCTCGTTCAGTTCCTGTTCCGCCAGCTGGCTGAAGCGAGTCGTCAAAGTCTCGACGAGAGGATGAGATGGATACATCGTTTCGATTCGCCGATGGTAATGCCTTGCTCGACGCCAGTCCTCAGCTGCCAAAGCCTGCTGAATTAGATTATCGATGATGTTTCCGACCTTTTCTGGCAGACCAGCATACTCGGGCGTCCGCGAGTAGATCTCTTCGGTTCTGGCGAGGGCCTCCTCGAAGTTGCCATCTGCGATCTTTCGATCGGCCTCTGCGAGCAGAAGCCCGTTGTGTCGATCCAGCGCCCCCGGCCAATCAGGTGTGTTTCGCCGGAGAAGATTCAACAGTTCATAGGCCAGATCAAAGTTCTGCTCTTTCGTCAGGAGGTCGATGCGTCTTAGCATCAGGTCTTCGTGATGGATCACTTGAGAAATCTTGTCCAGGTCGAGCAGGTAGTCCGGCTCATCGACCTGATCCGGAAGCTGCAGGGCCAGTTTGCTCATGCGCTCCAGCTCGCGACGATAGGCTTCCACCTGGTTGCTCGGGACGTTTCGACGGTCCTTGATTTTCTGCTCAAGAGCTTCCTGCAGCTTTCGAAGTGTATCGGGACGCGGCGAGACCGGCTCAGCAACGATCACTTCTTCATTTCGCTCCAGTACAATCCAATCGACAGGAGGCTTACGTAGCAGGTCCTCGGCTGAAGGGATCTCCATCTGTTCCAGAGTGGGTAACGGTTCAGCTTCCGTGGCGGGTTCACCGTTCTCTGCTGATGCTTCTCTTTCTTCTTTGTTCTCGGCATCTGGAGTAGCCTCGGCAGGCGGCTGCGCCGACGCGTAGGGCGCATGATCCCAGGGCTGAGACATCATCCCCATGAGGATGAACATCAGCATGACCGTGAGTCTGTTGGTGATGTTGAACTTCATGAACTCATTGTGTCGTTAGGGAGCACCGGGGAGGGAACCGAGACTGACGAGACCTCCATCGACAGTTGCAACGACCAGTTCCGAAGAGACCAGACGAGGACCGCTGCTGAGAGCCTGATTCACCGGTTTTTGGTCTCTCAAATCACCCGTCTGAGCGTCGATGCTCATGATGATGCCGTTCTGCAGGGCAACGACAACTGTTTCCCCAGCGACAACAGGAGCTCCAGCCAGAGACTTCTCTGCCAGATCGACTGACCACTTCTGCACAAGACTGTCAACTGCATCGTAGCAAACGAGTTTTTGCCCACTGATTTCAACAAACACCAGGTTTCCACTTTGCCAGACGTCATTGGAGACGACCCCCTCCAGTTGAACATCCGCCTTAGGTTCAAGAGTCTCGGCATCAATGAGAGTCAACTTGTTGCCGACGGCAGCGGCGAGTCTTCCCTCCGCCAACGACAGGTCGAAATCAATTGCGGCTCCGAGGTTGAAGTCGCCCGCTGGCTGCAGGAACGGTTGGGGAGATGTTTGCAGCTTCAGCAGGCGAACCTGTCCTGAGTCATCGGCAGCAACCAGTGAGGTTTCATCGACGCTGAAGATCTGCCTCCATTGGGAAGGAACGGCGTCACTCTGTGGCAAGGTGAAATCCTGGACATTCGAAGGGGCACCATTGTCTGAGATGAGTTGCACGCGCCCGGCCAGTGGCAATGCCAGGAACTTCCCGAGTCGCGCAGGGGCTGATTGTAGAGCCGCCGGGAGTGGGAAGTTCCGTTCAACCTGCCCCAGACGATTCACAATCCAAATTTGAGGCATCGGATCACCGCACCAGACGAGGACTCGTCCATCCTCCGACTGAATTGCCTGCAACGGAGTCGTCAGGCCTTCAGGAAGTTTCAAACGCATCGTCGAATCTGTCAGGAATCCGCCTTCCTGCAACTGTGACTCATTAATCCGAAAGACATCGCCTGACTCGGATACGGCGACCAGTCCCTGTTGATTTGGGAACGTCCCAAACGACAGGAGTTCACCGCCAATCACAATCTGCCATTGGCTGGTCAGCTGGTCCCGATCCGTCTGGAACAAAGTCACTGAATCAGCATATGGCTGCCGACTGCCGACATAGATTTGTTTGCCAATCTGCTGAAGCTCCTGGGTCGCGATCCCCAAGTCGATCACCTTGGAGCCAGGTTCAATGGTGTCTGTCAGCAGTTGCAATTTGCGGAGAGTTCGGCTTGCCATCCAGACCTGTCGGTCCGGACCTGTGGCCAGATACATGGGACTGAGCGCGGCTCCTTCGGTCTCGTAGCGGGCGCCTTCCGTCAAGGGAGACTGTCCGGGTTCGTCAGTCGCGGAGAAGGCACTGACACGTTCTCCGGTTGAGGGAACGAATACGTCTCGTCCGCGAATCACGGGGGGATCGACCACATGGCCGGGGACCTGAGCTGACATCGCTTCGGTCAATTTCCCACCGTCACTCCTCGTATCCAGGACGTGTAACTGAGATCGTTCGCCAGGAAGATTCTCAGCAATCATGACGAGTGCCCCCATGGGCAACACGGGAGCTGAAACGCTTTGCGGCTTCTGGCCGAGATACGAGACAGCCGCACATTCAAACGGTCGCTTGGTCAAGGTATAGACGACTTCCTGATCGCCGCAGATTACGAGTCGAGCATCATCATTGAGCGCTGCAGGTGGTGCGAGAAGTGGCTGCGAGAAATCCAGTCTTGAGATGACTCGCCCCGAATCGAGTTCAACCTTGATGAGAGCACCAGAGGAACTGACGACGTACGCCTGACCTTCCTCGACGAGCGGTGGTCCGTTGACTCCTTGAACGGCGGGCTGCCTCCAGAGGAGTGTCCCGGACTGCTGATCAACACACACCAGTTCGTCGTGATTTGTGTCGAAGAGCAGCAAAGCATGGACCGACGTGGACACCGGGACGGGAAAGAATGGTGTGTCCCAGCCGATTACACGCCGCCAGACCGGTTCACCAGTGATACTGTCGACGGCATAGCAACAATCTTTGGCGAGACCATACACAGTGCGACCGACAGAAACTTCATCGGTACGTGACCGTGCGTGAAACGTCAACACAAGCGTCGGTGGAAAGGCCGATGCATGGTCTTCGGTCACTGCGTCCACGGGGTCGTCATTCGCCGTGATGGCTTCCCGTTCAGCGGTCAGGATCTCCGTCAACTTGGTGACGATTTTCGGATCGCTGGCGAATTCGGGATATCTGGAAATCAGTTCTCGACGGATTCCCAACGCGTCGATCGGCTGTTTGTCCTTGAGAGCCTTGTCAATGTCTGCCAGAGCAACCGTGAGTGATTCGTACTTCAGGATGGCCGCTTCGGACTTACGCCGCTCAGTCTCGATCCGTTTCATGAGATCGGCTGTCAGTGCCTCGTCCGGTTGAAACGACTTGACGATATTCCGGGCAGTGTCAGAGACAGCCAGCAGATTCCGGTCATAGGCCTTTCCTGCCGAGATGGCTGCACCTTCCGAGATTTGTTCTGCCCGTTGACGAATGACGTCGTGCTGTTGCTCGAAGTCTTCAGCATCTCTGCGAGCATTGATGAACCCCTCTAACTCAGTCAGGCCTTCTGCCCAGTTTGGAGACGCACCGCTGATCGGACGGTCCACCCGAGAGATCCACATGTTGACCTGTGCTTCGTCGGACAGGGATCCACGTGGATAAACGACCAAAAAGTCTTCGAAAGCACGAATGGCCTGGGTGTACTTGCCCTCGTCCATTAGGGCTTTGGCTTCATCGAACTTCTGCTGCGTCGTCTGGCGGCCCAGGATGAAGTAAAAAGTCAGGCCAACGAGTGCGAGGATGGCGGCCCCTGCTCCGAGTGATTGAACCAACGGTGAGCGAACTGGATCACGTTCACCCGGTCGCACATGTCGCTGATGTCGACGGGGGGGGATCGCTTCTTCTGGAGCGTCCGGCTCGCTGGGAACCTTCGCTGAAGCGGACGGCTTTCTGGACTCTCGCGGAGTTTCGCCGACGGCGGCCAGATCTTCGGCCGAGAGATCGGGCCATTCGCTCTCATCCATGTTACCGCCGTCATCGTCGGTTTTTTTCTCCTTGCGACGAGACTTTCGGTCATCCGACCTGTCTCGGTCCTTCGACCGCGAAGATTTCTTGCGACGGCTCTGCTTCTCCGGCTCGTCGAGAATGATCTCTTCAGCTGTGAGAGGAGCCTCATCAGCGATGATTTCGTCCGCAGTCAGGGGGACATCGTCAACAGGTGGAAGCGGTGCTGAGAACTCATCTGTGAGAGGCCGCAGTCCGAACGTACTGGCAGCCAGATCATCCTTTCCTTTCTTGACGGTCTCGGATTCGACCCGATCACCGTCGACGAACGTGATATTCGCGTCACCAATCCGCATGACATCGCCGGAAGTCAGAACAGACTTCTGCACGAGAGTCCCGTTGACGTCGACACCGTCGATCGCAGCCGAAACAACTTCGAAGCCGTTCTTCTTATTCCAGCTCACACGACAGTGCATGAGTTCGACATCGTCTCCGTCGATGCAGATGTCATTGGACGGATGCTGACCGACGGAAAGCGGAGTCCGCTTATCCAACTCGATCGTGCGAGGTCCGTCGTTCGGAAGTCTGATTTCCAGGTGGGGCATGGGCAGATTCGGCTTATTCTCGCTTGTATTCTTCGACTACTGCTCGGATTTCGAGACGCGTCGGATGCGCTGCATGCCGACGGTCACTCCGGAGTCCGTCACGGCGACGACAGTCCCGTGCTTGGCCTGGTAATGTGGTTCGATAATCATTTCCAGCTTTTGCTCGCCTGACATTTTACGTCTCAGCACGTCCTCCAACTCGCCGAGTCCTCCGACCGGTTCATCATCGACAAAAATGCTGTCATTTTCATCAATCTCGACAATCACAGATTCATCTGCGAGGTCCTGAATGTTGGGCATCTGAGCAAAACCTTCTTTCTCCGGTTCAGGAGCTTCGGTCTCCATCGACTTTTGCAGACTGAACGAGGCCGTGATCATAAAGAAGATCAGCAATAGGAACGTCACATCGACCATCGGGGTCATGTCGAGACCGTCGTCGTCCATCGTTCGGCGACGAACGTGAAATCCCCCTTCCTCCTCCTCAGTTTCAACATGCGAATGGGTTTGCTGAGTGACGGCTGCTTCTGTTGCAAACCGATCCGTGCCTCGGTCATTTTCTTGAGCAAACTCTTCCGGAGAGGGAGTCGATTGCCTCAAGGGCTCTGTCTCGGCGAGTGGTGTCTGGGCTGCCGGTGTCTCCTCCGGACGCTCGGGTGCCAGCGGCGGCTTAGCAGTGGTGTCTTCCAGCTTGGGAACCTGGATCTGCTCGCCACACGCCGGACATGCGACCATCAAACCCGCTTTGCGACTGGTAATACTCAGTCGCTGTCGACAGGCCTGACATCGGAACTGGATTGGCATCAGAATACGGTTGACTGATTCGACTGTGATTTCGGAAGGGCTGTGACGTTTGATGTGTTGTCTAAAGGGCTACTGTTTATCCTGTACACCGACGTAGAACTTCTCGATCCCCTCAACTTCGTTGGCTGCGCGAGCCACTTCCTCAACATATCCGGAAGGGAGTTCGCGATCCGCCTTGATGATGACCGTTTTGATCGCCTTGTCCGCATTCATTTCCGATTGCACATAAGGAGCCACTTCAGTGAGTTGGGCCGGGCTTCCTTGAGGGCCGTCGCTGAGGTAAATCTGCGGAGTGTTGTCCTTGTTGACGATTGTGATCACCACTGCGGTGTCCGTGCTCACCCCTTCGCCGTGTTTGGCGGGGGGGACCTGCAACTCTGTATCCTGCTTCATCGTCGAGGTCACCATGAAGAAAATCAGCAGCAGGAACACCACGTCGATCATCGGCGTGATATCCAACTCGGAGTCGGAAACGATCTTCCGTTTGGGGAGCGTTTCTTCGCTGAGGTGGGCTTCGTGGGTCACTGGAATCGCTTGAAAGGTTGATCGGGAGTGTCGTGTTGGTCAGCAAAAAATGCTGATTTGTTGCGAGAACTCTGAAAATATCCTAAGCGACGTTGGCCGCTTCGAGGTCATCCAGAAATTCGCCGACGTGTTGCTGAACAGCATCCTGCAGCTTGCCAATGCGCACCTGCACCAAAGCACCAAGCAACACCAGTGGGATGGCGACGGTCAGCCCCATCGCGGTCGTCAACAACGCGAGGCTGATGTCATCGGC
>JAGQQG010000001.1 GCA_020426325.1 Planctomycetaceae bacterium
CCGTGGCCGGAGATGCTGCAGTCGTCACGACGCCCGCTGCGGATGCAGCCGCCGTCACCACCCCGGCCGAAGCGGCCATCGCCACCGACGCAGCTGCAACTCCCGCGACGGCTCCGGAGATTGCTGCCCCCGTCGTCGCCGATCCCGCGACTGCCGATCCGGCTGCTCCTCAAGCCGACCTGCCCGTCGACGCTCCGGCTCAGTCGGAACTCGACCCGTTGCTCGGCCTGTGGGTCAACGAGAACGACAGCCCGGATCAGCCAATCGCCAAGATCAACCTCGTCGACACCAAGACCGCCCAGGTGACCGTCAACACGGCTCTTGGTCAGACGGAAGTCACGAAGTCCTTCGCCCTGGAAGACGGCACCGTCAAACTCGACGGAGCCGCCATCGGCACGGTGGTCAGTGCAGACGCCAACAAAGTCGTCCTCAACTCCAACGGCAGCGACATCACCCTCATCCGCCCGTAACCGAGATCGACATCACAAACCCCATCAGCACCCCGGCTGCCCCAAAAGCAACCGGGGTGCTTTGCTGCGCGGGGATCACGAGTACACTGGGGTCACCCCGGATGTTCATCCCTGAAATGAAGTCGTACTCATGGACCTGGCTGCCGCCTTCTCCGCCGACAAGTTGTCGATCCTGCGAAGAAATCTCCGTCGCTGGTACGGAAAGCATGGCAGGCATCTTCCGTGGCGGGCAGCGGGCGATCCGTACCGGGTCTGGATCAGTGAGATTATGCTGCAGCAGACGACAGTGACGGCTGTGATCCCTTATTACGAACGATTCCTGGCTCGATTTCCTGATCTCCAGACTCTCGCAGAGGCCCCCGAACAGGAGGTCCTGCGACTGTGGGAAGGTCTCGGCTACTACAGCCGGGCACGCAACATCCACAAAACGGCCCGCAAACTCTGCCATGAACGAGGGGGCAACTTTCCTCGACACCTCGACGAACTGTTGGCGCTGCCGGGGATCGGTCGTTACACAGCTGGTGCGATCGCTTCGTTTGCTTTTAACCAATCCGCTCCGATCGTCGAAGCCAACACGCTACGACTTTACTGTCGGCTCCTTGGCTACGAGGGAGATCCACGGTCGACAGAGGGCCAGCGGCTGCTCTGGGAGTTTGCAGAGCGACTCGTACCGTCCCAAAAGCCTGGCGAATTCAATCAGGCACTGATGGACCTCGGAGCAACTGTCTGCACGCCGACTGAGCCAAAATGTCCGTCGTGCCCTCTTCGATCGATCTGCCATGCATTTCAGCAGGGACGTCAACACGAGATTCCACGTCTCGTCAAACGAGTCGCCATGACCGAAGTGACGGAAGCATCCGTCGCTGTCCGCAAGCAGGGGACATTCCTTCTCCGACAAAGGCGTGACGAAGAACGCTGGGCCGGCATGTGGGATTTCCCTCGTTTCGAATTCGATGACGACCTCAACAAAGCGACGCTTTCCCGGCTGGCGCAGAGTTTACGGAAACTCACTGGAATTGAGGCTCGTGAACTCCAGCGAGTAGAGACAATCCGGCACACTGTCACGCGCTATCGCATTACGCTCCATTGTCTGAGCGCGGAGTTTGTCTCCGGTCGATTGCTGTGTAAGGACTCGCCCATGAAATGGATTAGCCCACGACAATTCGAGGACCTGGCCCTTTCGATGACCGCACGAAAGTTCGCTCGCTTGCTCACCAAGGGAACGAATCAGTAGGCCGTGTCAGATCACCACGGCTGTCCCGCTCGCGCTGACCATCAGCATGTTTCCACCTTTGCCGATGCCGATCGTCTCGTAGTCGAGGTCGACTCCCACGACGGCGTTTGCACCGAGTTGATGAGCCTGATGGCACATTTCCTCAATCGCAATGTGTTTCGCCTTCCTCAACTCCTCTTCGTACGCGGCCGAACGCCCGCCCACGATGTCGCGAATACTGGCAAAGAAGTCCTTGAAGATATTCGCTCCGAGAATGGCCTCTCCGCTCACGAGGCCGTGATATTCCTGAATCGGATGGTTCTCAACAGTCGGAGTCGTGGAAACGAGCATGGGACACTCCTGAGTTGGCGGATCGAAAAACGTCTGGACCCAGACGTTGGGAATCATACGTAGTTCCGGGCGAAGTGGATCACAAAAATCTCAGCCCTCGGTTAAAGCCTAGGGACATCATCTGCGGGACCAAACAAGACAGATCGAGAACAGATCAATTGGGGCATCCGTCTCAAAAGCAACAGACTGTCTCTCCGTGACTTTGAACTCATGTGTCTGGGAGCAGGCATTGTGGCACGACGCTCCGCGTCGTGAAATCACGGCACGGAGTGCCGTGCCACACTCTTTGAGCGAGACGATGTCACCCCCATTCCTTGCAGTCTCCATAGAGAGAGATTTGTGCCGGCTCTCGGGTGCAGACTATCATCGCTGGATGTCACCCAATGTTTCTGTCCACATGTTACCTGCCTTGATGCCGGAGGGCTGTCTTGAGGGGAGCGTGGCCGTCATCATCGACATCCTGCGGGCGTCGACGACCATCGTGCACGCCCTCGCCCACGGAGCAACCTCCGTCATCCCCTGTGCGTTGGTCGAAGAGGCCCGCACTGCCGCATCTCAGTACGAGCGAGGCCATATTCTGCTCGGGGGCGAACGCAGCGGCCAGCTCATCGAAGGCTTCGATCTCGACAACTCGCCGCTGGCCTATACGCCCGAAGTCGTCTCGGGCCGGACGATCGCCTTCACGACGACAAACGGCACGCGGGCCCTCCGTGCCTGTGAACAGGCAGGCCGCGTCCTGATCGGGGCCTTTGTGAACAAAAGTGCCCTCCTGCGTGTCTTGAAAGAAGACGGACGTCCTGTGCATCTGGTCTGTGCCGGCACGGATGGACACCTGACCGCTGAGGACATCCTCTTCGCGGGAGCCATCGCTGCCGAACTCAATCCACAATCACCTGATGTTCAAACCCAAATGGCGATCGACTACGATCGCTCCCATTCCAAAGATGACCAGACGTTTCGAGAGACGATTCGAACCAGTCGGGGGGGGCAAAACCTGCTCAGGCTCGGCCTCGATGCGGATGTCGCTCGGGCCTCAGAGTCCGATCTGTTCGGCATCGTCCCGGAATGGTCACGCGAGACGAACATGATCACCATAAAGAATTGAACAGCCCAGGCGCCGAGCACGCCAGGATATTACCATCAAAAGCTTTTCTGTCCTTGGCGCTCCTGGCGTCCTGGCGATTAACCCAAACAAAGAATCCAACCCATGTCCAAAGACTCCGACAACTCCAACCAGATGGACAAAATCGTCGCTCTCTGTAAACGCAAGGGGTTCATCTTTCAGAACTCCGAAATCTACGGCGGCCAGAACGGTTTCTGGGATTACGGTCCGCTGGGCGTCGAGCTCAAACGGAACGTCCGCGAGGCGTGGTGGCAGGACATGGTCAACCGGCATGACCCGCTGGATGCTCCGGAGGGGGCTCCGAGCGCGTTCCAGATGGTGGGTGTCGATACGGCCATCATCATGCACCCCCAAGTCTGGAAGTGCAGCGGCCACTACGACCTGTTCGTCGACAAGATGGTCGACTGCAAGCAGTGCAAAAGCCGATACCGTGCGGATCACCTGCGTGTTGTTGTTGGTAGAGGTTATCACACTCCGGGCGAGTATTCAGACGGCGATCCTGTCCTCGCAGTTTGTACATACATGCCAGGTTCGGAGGAAGCTGATTTGTCTGTTGGCAAGATTGCGCGGCTGTCGAAAGACCTTGATAAGCTTGCCAAAGAGCATGGTTTGTCTCCCTCTGCTGTCAAGCTTCCAGAAGCACGTGTCGATGTCCCATTCATCGAATACCTGAGTTGGTTGAAGGAAGGTCTCTCTGAGGTCTCACCAACATGTCCCAAAGCAGGCTGCAACGGCGAACTCACCGAGCCGCGTGACTTCAACCTGATGTTCAAAACGATCGTCGGCGCACTGGGCACTGAGGATGATGCGGCCTTCCTCCGTCCGGAGACGGCTCAGGGCATCTTTGTGAACTTCAAGAATGTCGTCGACAGCAGCCGGGTGAAGGTGCCGTTCGGCGTCGCTCAGATCGGTAAGAGCTTTCGCAACGAGATCACCCCCCGCAACTTCACATTCCGCTCGCGGGAGTTCGAGCAGATGGAGATCGAGTTCTTCTGCCATCCCGACTCGTCACAGCAGTGGTATCAGTATTGGCGAGACCGTCGGTTTGCGTGGTACACATCGCTCGGCATCGGCAGCGAACGCCTCACACTCCGCGATCACGATGCCGACGAACTCTCGCACTACTCCGTCGGCACGGCAGACATCGAGTACCAGTTTCCCTTCATGGCCGAGGGTGAGTTTGGCGAGTTGGAAGGCATTGCCCACCGGGGTGATTTCGATCTCCGCTCGCACATGGAAGGCAAACTCATGGCGAAGGACGGCAAGCTTGAAGTCCAGCTCGACGAGCACGGCCAGCCCAAATGGCGAGGCAGCGGCAAGGACCTCACCTACTTCGACGATCAGGCGAAGGAACGCTTCACGCCTCACGTCATCGAACCCTCAGCCGGTGCTGACCGGGCAACGCTGGCGTTCATCTGCGAGGCGTACTACGAGGACGAACAGCCGGACGAGAAAGGCGAGATGCAGTCCCGCACGGTGATGCGGTTCCATCCGCGACTGGCACCGGTGAAGGTGGCCGTCCTGCCTCTCATTAAGAAAGCCGGCATGCCGGAGAAGGCCAAGCAATTGTTCCGCGACCTCAAGTCAGCGGGCATCGCTGCCCAGTACGACGAACAGGCTGCCATCGGCCGCCGCTACCGCCGCCAGGACGAAATCGGCACCCCCTGGTGCATCACCATCGACGGCCAAACGGTCGACGAAGACAACACCGTCACCCTCCGCGACCGCGACACTCTGGAGCAGGTCCGGTTGCCGATAGAAGAGGTGGTCAACGAAATCTCGAATCGGTTACGATCTCAGTAAGTTCCAGGCAATCGACTCGACAGACAGGTGAATCCCGTGAAAGACTGGACAGAATGCGACGCAGTCGAACGGCACCCACACGTCGTGAGTGGAGCATGGGTCTTCAAGGGAACTCGCGTCCCTGTCTCGGCCCTCTTCGAGAATCTGCGAGACGGTGCATCCGTCGACGAGTTTCTGGAATGGTTCCCCGGCGTCACTCGTGATCAGGTGGAAGGCGTACTCAATCACGAGATTGAAACCGCTGAAGCAAACACCCCGTGAAACTGTTGTTCGATCAGGGAACCCCGGCACCGTTACGAAATCATCTTGATGGCCACGACCTCACCACCGTCTACGAAGCTGGCTGGTCCCAACTGGAAAACGGCGACCTGCTCGAAGCAGCCGAGAAAGACGGCTACGACGTGCTGATCACGACCGACCAGAATCTGAAGTATCAACAGAACCTGTCAGACCGCACCATTGCGATCATCGTCCTCAAGTCAACTTCATGGCCATTGATTCAGAATGTCGTTACACACATCGTTGATGCCGTCAACGGATCATCACCGGGCGACTATCTGGAGATTAGCATTCAGTAGCTGGATATCATGACCAGCACCAGCACCAGAATCAGATCAGCCCATCTGGCAATCACCCCACACGCGGTGACTCATTCGTGGAGGTGCAAATCCCAATCGGGGATTTGGTGGGAGATTGAGCGAAGATTGCACTTGTAGCGGACCAGGATTCGATCCCTGTGCACAAGACAGAACAGCGGAGAACTCATGAATCTACGGCAGTGGTTCCGCCTTCGCGGTCTTGATTCAAAGCGAGCCAAGTACAGAGACGTTTGTCAACGACTCGACGAGTTCTGGCATCAACTGACACCCAGACTTTGCGAGGGCGCCACGACCTACGAACTCGCCGGTCATGCATCGGAGATCATTTCATCATTGGGGTGTGAAGCACTCTTTCCGAATCTGAAACGGTTCGCTTTTCCAAGCGTCATTACGACTTCCGTGAACAACCAAGTTGTAAACGGCATACCATCAAACTACTCACTCCAAGCTGGAGACATCATCTCAATCGGCGCTGGAATCGGTCGACATTCGGCACTCGTGGAACAAACTTGGACTTTCGGAATAGGAGATATCTCCACAGCAAATGAAGCGTTGTGTGACGGAGTTGTTACTGCACTCGATAACGTAGTATCAATCGTTCAACCGGGAATTACAGTACGTCAGATATCCGAGACAATTGAGGCATCGCTGATTTCAACTGGTCTGAGTCCGAACGACGAATTCCAAGGACACGGCATTGGACGCCGACTGCACGTGAGACCTGGGATCCCATGTTGCACAGCTGTGCCCAATCGTTGCGAGAACGACATCTTACGAATTGGGCAGGTTCTTAGTATTCACGTCATAGCTCACTCCGGAGGAAAACGAATCGAGTCTGAGTGGGACAACCATTGGTGTTATAGAACTTCTGATGGCTCCAATGCTGCCAATTACTCACACATCGTGTTGATTGAGTCCGAGGCATCGCTTCGCCTTTCAGCGGCACCCACAACGCATGAATAAGGTGCGAACTGTTGCAGTTTCCCCGAAGTCCATGAGCTTGAGATCGTTGGCGGCTGCGAGATTCCGCTTCCTGACGGGCGCGGCTGGTGGGTGTGAGAGGAGTTGGGATGTCTGAACCTTTGGCGTTCTTTTTGACTTGGATGACCTATGGAACCTGGTTGCCCGGGGATGAGCGGGGGTGGGGGGATGATCGGTTGCGGCGGGCGGCACTGGCATTGCGTCGTGTGGCGGAAGTGACGCTTTCACAGTCGTCTGTCGTGCTCATGAAAACACAACAGTCGATCGTCGTGCAAAGTGTGAGAGAATCAAAAGACGGGTGAACTCGCTCGTCCTGACTGCATTGCCGTCTGCGAACAGGTCCCTCGGGGCTCGGACGACGGATCATCGTCCAGTGCCTTCATGGATGAGGCACCGCCAAAGCGATACGATGAGTTCTCTCGATTGTTGAGGTTGGCGATCGATGATGAACAAGGGCACGAATGATGCCTGATTCGTTTGGCGAAATGCATGCGATTGGTTGAATGGTATCTGGACGTCCCGCGTGCTGGTCCCGGTCAGGGAACGGTGTGGGATGTACGTACCGGTGCTCCGCTGGAGCAGGGCATTCCTCAGTGGATGCTTGTCCTGCTGACGGTTGTCGCGGTCATTGCAGTCGTGGTCATCTACGTGCGTGATGCGCGGACGTTGTCGTGGCTGAAGCGGACGGGACTCATTGCATTGCGGCTGGCAAGTCTCGTCATGCTCCTGGTGATGCTGGGCCAGGTCTCGCTCGTGATCACACAGACTGGGCTCCCTGTGCTGGCGGTGTTGATTGACACGTCAGCCAGCATGGGGCTGGAGGACCGGTATTCCGAGCCGCAGGCTGCATCCGCTGCGAATCGTCTGGCTCAACTGGCTGCTCCTGATGCTCCGAGTCGCCTCAACCTGGCGAAGTCTGTCCTCACAGCAGAGCACGGCGATTTCCTGAAGAAACTCCAGCAGTCTCACAGTCTGCAGGTCTACACGTTTGCCGGGACGGCGACTCCACTCGAAGAGGCGACCGACTCGGATGATCCGCTCGTGGCTGCGGTCCGACAACTGCGGGCGGATGGAGAGGCGACCCGTCCTGCAGTGGCTGTCCGGCAAGTGTTGGATGACCTGCGTGGCAACCCGCCCTCGGTCATTCTGGTCCTCACCGATGGGATTACGACGACTGGCGACGATGACCGCCTCATCCGTGCTGCTGAGGAGGCGCGGGCGAGATCAGTGCCGTTGATCCCCATTGGTTTTGGCAGCAACGAGCTGGCGAAAGACATTCAATTGTCCGACTTACTGGCTGAGGATGTCGTGTTCGTCGACGACCCTTTGACATTCACGATGCAGGTGAAGGCATACGGCTATCAAGGTCAACGAACGAGTGTCACGCTTCGTCGGGAAGACCGCCCCGATGTCATCAAGAGCGTGGAGGTTGAACTTGGCCGCGATGGCGAGCCGGTCACTGTCGAGGTCACCGATGTCCCTCGAGAGGAGGGGGATTTCCTTTACACTCTGACTGTTGGTCAGTTGTCGGGTGAGACGAATGAGGAGAACAACGCAGCGACTCACCGAGTTCGTGTGCGTCGCGAGCAGCTTAAGGTCTTGCTTGCTGAACGACTCCCCCGATGGGAATTCCGGCATCTGAAGACGCTTCTCGAACGTGACCCGGCGATTCAGCTGCACACGGTCTTACAGTCGGCGGATCTGCGATTCGCAGACGAGGATCAGACGGCCCTGCGGCGATTTCCGGTCAGTCGAGATGAACTGCTGAGTTACGACGTTGTCATCTTGGGTGATCTCGATCTCGAATTCCTGAGTGCAGGAGCGATTGAGTCGCTGCGAGTATTCGTAGCTGAGCGCGGGGGAGGGCTGATCTTCATCGCAGGGAGTCTGCATAATCCGGTTGACTTCCCGGGAACACAGCTCGGTGATTTGTTGCCGATCGAGGTCTTACCGTCTTCGTCGGACAGTGATGGTCTTCCCTCCTCAACAGGATTCCGGGCCTCGTTGACGATTGAAGGCCGCACCCGATCTGCGCTACGACTGGCTGACTCGAATGACGAGAATCTTCAAGTCTGGGAGACGTTGCCGCCACTGTATTGGCTGTTCGACGAAGCAGAACGTAAGCCCGGGGCACAGGTGTTGTTGGAACATCCGACGCGGCGAAACGAAGCGGGGCCGTTGCCGGTGATCGTTTCGCAACGGTATGGGGCGGGGCAGGTGCTGTTTCACGCAAGCGATGAACTCTGGCGGTGGCGTGAGAGAGTCGAGGATCGCTACTACGGCCGTTATTGGTTGCAGATGGTGCGATACTTCAGTCGCTCCAAACTTCGAGGCAGCGAGCAGGGACTGGAACTGGTGACGAACCGCAGCGTCTATCAACAAGGGGATGCCATTGAACTGCAACTCCGTGTGCTCGACCCGGCATCGCGACCGCTCGAGGGGGTGGTTCCGGAAGTCCTGATCGAGGGTCCACAGGGTCGGCAGGATTCCGTCCGTTTGACCCCCGTGCCTCAATCTCCGTTGCTCTATCGAGGACAACTGTCATCCCTGCCTGCGGGAACGTATCAGGCAAGGCTGGCGACGACGTTAGCTGATGACAGTGCAATTCCCGGAGCATCCGGAGCACAATCACTCGGACCGAGCGTTGACTTTCGAGTCGAGTCGGACACGGGAGAGTTACAGAAGCGCACTTTCGAGGCTGCCGAACTGGTCGAAGCCGCTGAGAAGTCGCGTGGAACCTATTACCCCTTCCGGGAAGCAGAGAGGTTTCTTGAGGAGGTGCCGCCGGGCCGGGCTGTCCCGATTTCGACAGAGCTGTCCATTCCGCTCTGGAATCGCTGGGAGGCTCTCCTTCTGCTGGTGGGGCTGCTAACGACAGAGTGGGTCTGTCGGAAACGTGTGGGGCTGGTATGATAAACATGGCAGCTTCTTCCGGCTGACGTCACGCGAAGTGCCATTCGTGTGACCAACAGCATGCCGACATACGGCTCTTGTCACAGTTTTCACTGCATCACGATGTCTGACCGTTGGAATCAGATTGCCGCACAGGTCCGCAGTCGACTGCGGCGGCTGGTGTTGTTGCGGGGATTGTCTTGGACATTCGTCGCATTTGTCGGCCTCACTTGGCTCGTGGGGATTGCAGACTTCGGTCTGCACCTGGACGCGACGACGACACGCCTGTTGCTCACCTCCGGCATCGTGGGAGCATCACTGATCGTGCTGTGGCAGGAGGTTGTGCGGCCATTACTCATCAGCCTGTCTGATGTTGACGTCGCTCGCCTGATCGAACGAAGTCAACGTGCGTTTGATGATCGTCTCGCCAGTGCGGCTCAGTTTCGTGAATCCCATGAGGATGTATCACTCGGTTCTCCGGACCTGCAACGAGCCGTCGTCGCGCGAGCCGATGAGGTGGTTGACAGAGTCGACGTCGATCGAGTCTTCTCAAACAGACCGGTTCGTCATGCAATCCTTGCCGGCGCAATGGTTGGGCTTGTGGCATTGGTGACAGTACTCGCCACTCCTCAGACAGCTCAAACCGCTCTTCGGCGGCTAGCCATGCCTTTTGCAGACGTTCCCTGGCCACGGACGACCGACTTGCGCTTGCTCAGTTCCGAGTTGACTCCGCTCAGCGACGAGGCGTTGAGGACGACTGCCGGAGAATCACTGGCTGTTTATGTGGAAAACAGACTCGGCGAATTGCCCGATGATTTGACACTCGAACTTGTGTTTCCGGATGACGTTCAACAGAAACAAACGTTGCGATCCACGCTCTTGCGAGACACTGCGGGCGAGTCGCACGAAGTGGGGATCGTGACGCTCCTCGCCTATCGGGGACCGTTGCGGTTTCGTGTTTCCGGAGGGGACGATGAGGGGACAGACTGGCGAACGCTCGACGTTGTCCCAGCACCGACATTGACGTCGATGCAAATCAAGCTCCAGCCACCGTCGTACACACACCTGCCAGAGAGCACACAAGCCGGCCCCGGATTGATCGAAGGCCTGGTTGGCACCCACGTTCGTCTAGAAGCGGATGTCAACAAACCACTCGCATCTGCCGTCTTGCATCGCGAGGGACTCGCAGATCAGCAGATCGCTCTTTCCAACGAGAGGCAACATCTCGTCGCGGAGTTTGTGATCGAGGAACCGGGATCCTCGTGGTACTGGATTGAACTGACCGATGAGCATGGACTGCAAGAGCCGGAGCCGCCTCGCTATGAACTCAGAGGTATCCCGGACCGTCCTCCCGTTGTGTATCTCGACGAGCCGGCGACCGACATGAGCGTCACCCCGGATGCTGTCGTCCCACTTCGGATTATCGCACAGGACGACCTTGGACTGACGGGACTACGTTTGCGTTACACGGATCAAGTCGTCCATGAAGAAGCTCCCAATGCAGCGATGACCGCACTAGAACTCTCCACTTTGTTGCCGACTGCAGAGACCAGCGAGATGGATTGGCAACTCGAACCGCTCGCACTCTCTCCGGGAACCCGATTGGCATACTGGGTCGAAGCGGTCGATGCGTGTGATGTGGGCCTGGAGTCGGATGAATCGGCAGGTCAGATCGGGACGAGTGCTCAGCGGTATCTCGACGTCATTTCCACAGAAGACAAACAACGTGAGTTGGCAGCCCGGCAGTCTGGACTCCTGGACACCTTAGAGGCGATTCGAGATCGGGAGACGCAAGCTCATGACGTTACGTCCGAGTTGCGTATTCAGGCGGACGTTACCCGTCAACTGCGTCCTGAGGATGTCGAACTACTCAAGCAGGCGGAACTGCAGCAACGCGATATCCGACGTCTTGTGGCAGATGAAGCCTCCGGGTTGCTGAAGGAAGTGGAAACGATCCAACAGGAGTTGGCGCAGAATCACATCGAGGATTCTGAGTCATCACAACGCCTCGCAGTGCTGGCAGAGGAACTGAGCGACCTGGATTCTCGCTGGTTGCCGAGTATCGAACAGTCACTGGCCAAGGCACGCAAGTCGATTGAAACGGACAGAGCTGATTCGGCAGATCCGAATCAAACTTCTGCAAGCGAGGAAGCTGCAGCAGATCTACGAAACGCGGAGGAGGCACAAGCCTCCGCATTGGCGGTCCTTGTCGATGCGGCGGAATTGCTCGGGGGCTGGAAGCAACGGTTGCGGCTGAGCAGCGAACTGGATTCAATCGTCTCTGATCAGCGAGGAGTTAAAGAGGCGACGCGCGATGTCGGCCAGGAGACGTTAGGTAAGTCGGCCTCCCGTCTCAGCGATCAACAGCAGGCCGACCTCGCAAGGCTCGCTGATCGACAGCGACGATTGGCTGCACGGCTCGATGAACTCTTGAAGCCCACGGAGGGTTCTTCTGAACAAGTCCCTGGGGAGAGTGGAGCGACCGATCACACGGCGGATGAACTGCTCAGCGAGGCCCGCGAGTGGCTGACTGAACAAGACACGGCCAGCCAGATGCACCAAGCCGCGGAGTCCCTGAAGCGCAACGAGATCCCCTCAGCCATCGAGGCTCAGGAGAGCGTCATCGCAGCACTGCGCGACTTTGGGCAACGGCTCAATGAGTCGGAAATGACGGATCCGGATGAATTGCTGTCCCGTTTGGGGAAGCAACAGGAACAGGTCGAGACGTTGCGGAAGGAACAGGAAACGCTGGCTCGGACATCGCAACAGTCACTCAGTCCAACAGCCGATCCGGCCCGTGGAGATCAGCTGCAACGATTGCGAAAGCAACAGTCCGAGTTGGCAGACGAAGCCGTCAAACTGTCACGGGAACTCAAGCGGCAACAAAGCGGCGACGCCTCGCGAACAGCGGGTCGGGCGGCACGTCGCATGCGCGAGGCACAGGATGCCCTTGACAAACAGCAACCGCGGGAGGTCGCAGAGAATCAGCAGGAGGCACTCGACGACCTCGACCAGCTGGCCAATGAGCTTGCGGCTCAACAGCGTGAGATGGAACAGGAACAGGCGCGACAACAGCTACGCGAACTGGCCGACGCCCTGAGAGGTCTAGCGGATCGCCAGACGGTCCTGAGAGAAGAGACAGCGGACCTGCACGGTCGTCAAGCAGAACGTGGTACCTGGAGTCGGTCTTTGCGACGAGATCTGAACACACTGAAAGAAAAACAGACGGATCTTGAGAAAAATGTTTCGATTCATCGCGAGCAGGTCGCAGAACTCGACGTCGTGAGGACAGTGCTGAAGTCCGTCGAGGAACTCATGCGGGAATCCATGAGGTTGTTGGAGAATCAGGAGACGGGGGAGTCGACAACTCAAGTACAGCAGTCGGCTGTGGACCGATTGCTGGCTGTGGTCGAAGTCCTTGCACCAGACGAGGAACAGCAGAGCGACGCCGGTCCCTCGGGTCCCCCAGCAGGTCAGCCCACTTCAGAACCGCAGTCGCAGAATCGTCACATTGCGATGCAACTGCGGCTACTGAGACATATGCAGGCGGACATCAATCGCCGAACGGAGTTGCTCGGAGAACAGGCTGCTCAGGACGGTGAAGGTCAATCGAGTGAGGCACAGGCAGCTCTCGCTCAAGAACAGTCACAGGTTGCTGAATTGTCCCGCGCACTGTTGCAACAGTTTCTCCAATCACAAACGCCGGACATTCAGCCGATGTTGGAGCACGAGGAGACACCCGAATGAATCGCAAATTGTTACTGACGATCGTGATCTGCCCGGTCATCCTGACGATGGGTGTCACCGCTCCCTGTTCGTTACACGCGGACGATCTCGACCAGGAACTGTTGCAGTCACTCCAGGAGGAAAATCACTCCGAATCTGTGGTGACGATCGTCAATCGTTTGCTGGACAACACCCAACAGGCCGAGATGCGACTCGAAGAATCGGATTTCAAAGAGCAAACCCAATTGCTCCAGCAGCAGATCCTGGATGACATCGACAAACTGTTGGATATGACGTCCCCCCCTCCGGGGAGTCCTCCTCCCTCGTCCGGCCAATCCGAGTCGCAGACTCAGGCTGGTCAGCCCGAATCGTCACAATCACAGCAGTCGGAGGATGACGGAACAGGCGGGCAACAAACGGGGGACGATTCGTCGTCTCCTGACCCGAATGCAGCTTCCAGGGAATCAGAGGAGCGGAATGCTCAGGCGGACGGCTCAGCGGGCGAGATGGAGCGACGGTTAGGGCTGGCGACTGCTGTCTGGGGACATCTTCCACCAAAAGTTCGCGAACAGATGCGGAGTGCCTTTAGTGAAACCTACCTCCCCGAGTACGATGATCTTGTTCGCCGGTACTATGAAGCACTGGCTGCCCGCCGCAATCGTGTTGAGAGTGGCGACAGCGAGTCGTCGAAGTAATTCGATACCTGACTCGCATCGAATGATGTCCCACGATCCCGATAGACCTTCCATGTCCGCTCCGCGTCCGTCACGTCGCCCTCGTCGCCCCGCTTCGCCGAGAAGTACTCCCCAACCGGACACCACGGGGCCGATGCGTTTGCAGCGGTTTCTGGCGGCAGCCGGATTGGGATCACGTCGTCACTGCGAAGAGTACATCTCAGCAGGCAGGGTCACGATTGACGGCGAGATTGTGACAGAGTTGGGAACACAAGTCGACCCGGGGCAGCAGGCAGTGGCTTTCGATGGCGAACGGTTAAGGCTGGAACACAAACAGTATTTTGCGCTCAACAAACCTGTCGGATTCCTCTGCACTCACAGCGATCCCAGGGGGCGACGTAACGTGACGGAGTTGTTCCCTGCGAAGGGGGCGCGTTTGTTCGCGGTCGGTCGTCTGGATGAGATGAGTGAAGGGCTGCTGATCGTCACGAATGACGGAGACTTAGGCAACAAACTGGCCCATCCGAGATATCGTATCGATCGGACCTATCTGGTACAGGTCGCAGGTCATCCTGAGCGTTCGGTCCTTCAGGAATTGGAACGAGGCATGTATTTTCCCGAAGGGAAGTTCCAGGCGCAGAGCGTGCGACCTGTCAAGAAACAGGGGAAAAGCACGTTTCTCGAGATTCGGCTGCGTGAGGGCCGCAATCGTGAAATCCGTCGCATGCTGGCCAGGATTGGTCACAAAGTCATGAAGTTGCAACGTGTGGGGTTCGGCCCCGTCCGGCTTGGCAAACTTCAACCGGGTGAGTATCGGGAACTGCGTCCGGCTGAAGTCAACGCACTGCGGGAGTTGGTCCAGAAGACCTCAGCACCGCGAACTAAGCCATCACCCGGCCCGCGTCGGCGAAAGGTCAAGTCGACGAACAGACGCCAGAACGCAAAATGATGGGGAGTTGCGGACGCACATGACAAACGAGTTTTCATGTCTGCCGGGAATGACACCGCACGCCAGCTGGGTGACGACACGAGTCATCGAACAGCAGCAACTGGCCCCGGACACATATCGCCTGAGACTGCATTGTCCCAAAGCGGCGCGTGTCATCACGCCGGGACAGTTCTTCATGGTCCGACCACAAGGAGGCACTGATCCGTTGCTGGGCCGGCCGTTCGCCCTATACGACACGGTAGACGGCGAAGAGGGACCGGAGGCGATCGACTTTGTGTATCACGTCATCGGCAAAATGACGGGCCTCATGAGCCATTGGACGCAGGGTGAGGCCGTCGAATTCTGGGGGCCGCTGGGGAATGGATTTCCGGTCGCGCATTGTCGACACCTGATGTACATCGGAGGCGGTATCGGATACACGCCCGTACTCGCCATCGCTCGCGAAGCACTCGGCCATCGGAGATATGGACTGCCGTCACGTTCGTCGGAGAGGACGGTCGATCGCGTGACTCTCTGTTATGGCGTCCGTTCTGCGGACCACTTGGCTGACTTGACCGACCTCAATGCAGTCGATGGCCTCGCGATACGACAGGCGACCGACGACGGGAGTGCGGGACATCATGGACTGGTGACGGACCTGTTGACAGAATCGCTTCAAAGTGACGGCGCTCCAGATACAGTGTTCTGCTGCGGTCCACTGCCGATGATGCATGCTGTTGGTCGTATTTGTGAAGCCGCTGGCGTTGACTGCTGGCTGTCGCTCGAGTCGCCGATGGCATGCGGATTTGGTGCGTGTTTCAGTTGTGTGACCCGCATACGGACTGACGATCCGGATGGCTGGGACTACCGTCGCACATGCGTGGAAGGACCCGTGTTTCCAGCGACGCAACTCGTCCTCGATTGACACGCCCGCCGAGACCCGACACGCTTGGAGGGACATCCTCCGAATTGGCAGAACCTGCCTCACTGATATCGCTCCTTCGAGTTTTTCTGGAAGTCACTCATGACGAACAGACTGTATCTATGCTTCTCCCTCACACTTCTCGCGATGGGCCATGTTGGAACGTCCGCTGAGGCCGATGAGCCCTCATTGGCTGATGAACTTCCTCGATTGCCGGCTGTCGAAGCGGCGGAGGCACTGTCGACTTTCACGCTTCAACATGGGTTCACACTGGAACTGGTCGCTGGCGAACCACTCGTGGCTGATCCCATCGACGCGTGCTTTGATGAGTGGGGACGCATGTACGTTGCCGAGATGCACGGTTATCCGTACTCCGCAGAGGTCCGGCAGTATCAACCGGAACCGCTGGGGAAAGTCGACGCGGGGATCATCCGCCGACTGGAAGACACGGACGGCGACGGCGTCTTCGAGACGAGCGTGGTGTTTGCGGATCGCTTGAGCTGGGTCACGTCCGTCTGTTGTTATGACGGGGGCGTGTTCGTGCTCGCTCCGTCGAAGCTGTTATACCTGAAAGACACTGACGGAAACGGCAGGGCCGACATCCGGCGAATCATCTTCACCGGCTTCAGTCGTGACAACGTGCAGGGACTGGCCAATAACCTCAAGTGGGGGCCGGACAATCGGATCTACGTGGCCAGCGGCACCAACGATGGCGACCTGATGAGAGATGGTGAGGTGCTCGGCAGCCTGCGCGGCGCTGACTTCTGTTTTGACCCGAAGACATTCGAAGTGGAGTTTCTCACCGGCGGCCGACAGTTCGGTCACAGCATGGATGACTGGGGCAACCGATTTGTGTGCGGAAACAGCAACCATATTCAACACGTGGTCTACGAGCGGCGAGACCTCGAGGGAAATCCGGGGGTGTCGGTACCGGAAGTCATTCGGACGATCGCTGCTGAGGGAGCAGCGGCTCCCGTCTTTCGTACAAGTCCTGCGGAGCCTTGGCGAATTGTGCGGACACGACGTCGGGCTGCGGACCCGGAGTACAGCAAGCGGCTGCCGCATACGGAACTCGTCCCAACCGGATTCTTCACCTCAGCGACCGGAGTGACGATCTACCGGGGAGATGCCTATCCGAAAGAGTATTGGGGGAACGCGTTCATTGGCGACGTCGGCGGCAATCTTGTGCATCGCAAATCGCTCACGCCGGATGGAGCGACGTTCATTGCCAAGCGGACCGAGGAAGGAGTCGAATTCCTGACATCGACGGACACATGGTTCCGTCCGGCGAACTTCGTCAACGCCCCGGACGGCTGTCTCTACATTCTCGACATGTACCGCGAGACGATTGAACATCCCCGTTCTATTCCGGACGACATCAAAGCACATGTGGACCTGGAGAGTGGAGATGATCGCGGTCGCATCTGGCGCCTTACGCCATCGGGTTTTACATTCACGGCACCCCCCAGGTTGGGTGATCTCTCCTCGGCGGAACTTGTCTTGCATCTGGCGTCCACGAATGCGTGGCGGCGCGAGACTGCACAGCGGCTTTTGTGGGAACGGCAGAATCGCTCGGTGATCGACGATGTTCGCGAACTGGCGAAGACGTCGAAGTTGGCCGTGGGCCGACGTCATGCACTGGACGTGTTGGAAGGTCTCGGCGCGATGGAGACGGCAGACGTCGTTCGGGCGCTGTCCGACGATGATCCTCGAATGCAGGTGTACGCTTTGAAACTCCTGTCTCGTCAGCTTAATACGCCACGGGGCGATCGAAATCTGAAGAACGAACAGCTGACTGCACAGTTGGAGAAACTGGCCGAGGACCCAGATCCTCAGGTTGCCTTCGCTCTGGCCATGACGCTCAAGCGGCTTGATGGGGAGTTGCGGGACAAGTTGTGGCAGCAACTGGCATCAAAGGTCACGATTACACATGACCTGCGGGCGGCACTGCTGATGGGGGCAACTGGTGATCGCGTCGACCTGATTCGTGGGTTGGCAGCGGTCTCCAAAGATCATGCATCACCGCTCATGCTCGACCTGGCCGAGACGGTGGGACTGTCCAACGATCCGAAAGAAGCATCTCAGGTGCTCGCGGTTGTGGCCGACCAATCCTGTCCGGATGCGATTCGTCCGGCACTCCTGACTGCACTGGGACGCGGCCTAAGTCGTCGCGGCGGCTCAGTGGGGGCAGTGCTCGAGACTGACGGCGTTGACAAGACCGTTCGACAGCAGGTCGAGGAACTTTTTTCACAGGCCCGGAACGTCGCTGCTGACGTGAAACGATCGGATGCCGAGCGTGAGCAGGCGATCGGGTTGCTGGCGCTGACCGATTTCAGCAGTGCCGGCCCGACACTTCGGGAGTTGTTGACTCCACAGACATCGCAACGACTGCAACTGGCTGCCATCGCAGCCCTCCATCAGCAGACGGGAACTGAGCCGGGAGCCCTGTTGATTGAGAACTGGGAATCGTTCAGTCCGCAATGTCGCAAGGCAGCCGTCGATGCCATGTTGTCGCATCAGGCTCGCACGAAGGAGTTGCTGCTGGCGATGGCAGACGGCAAGGTCGGGCCGGGCGACCTTGAGCCCGCTGATCGACAACTTCTGCTCAATCATCCGGACGATGGCATTCGCGAGGAGGCAACCAGGGTGTTGGGACAGCCGGCATCCGATGATCGCGAAGAGGTTATTGCTCAGTACGAATCGGCCCTCGATGAGGCGTATGACGCAGATCAGGGACGGGCCGTCTTTAAAAAGTTGTGTTCCAATTGTCATCGGCTGGGAACGGAGGGGCACGCAGTCGGTCCGGATCTGGTGTCGGTCAAAAACAAGTCAGCCCGCGACCTTCTGATCGCCATTCTCGATCCCAACCGCGAACGACAACCGAACTATGCGAGTTACACCATCGTCACGGTCGATGGCCACGTGGTGACGGGCATCATCAGTGCGGAGTCAGCGGAGAGCGTCACGCTTCGCCGAGCAGAAGGCAAGGAAGAGACCATCCTCCGCGAGGACATCGAGTTGCTGAAGTCCAACGGCGTTTCCCTGATGCCCGCCAATCTGGAGAAGGAACTGAAACCGGAACAGGTCGCAGCGATGATCGCGCTGATTCGTGGCGAGTGATGAGTTGTGTCCTGTCGAGCGCGGCTACTGTAGTTGCCATGGCCTTCTTGATGGTATGACTCGTACAGCTTCATTAATCAATTGTAGTTTCCTCTCATGCACCATTCTGCCGTACTATTGTCGATCCCAGGCTTGCGATCTCAGGATCTTGTTTCGATGCCCCGGTTGTCGAGACTGACCACTGGCGAGGGGGCCAGCGTGCCACTCACGAACACGTTCCCCTGTGTGACATGGCCTGTGCAAGCGAGTCTGCTGACAGGGGTGGGGCCGGAACAGCACGGCGTCGTTGCGAACGGCCTCTATAACCGGCAATCGGGCGATGTCGAGATGTGGACTGCGTGGAACAAGTGTGTGCAGTCGCCGCAGATCTGGGACAGATTACACCAACATGACGTATCGTTGACCTCGGCTGCCTGGTTTCCATTGCTGAGCAAGGGGTGTGCGGCCGACTACGTGTGCATCCCGGCTCCTCATCACAACGACGACGGCACCGAGTCGCTGTGGTGTCATACGAAGCCGGAGAACCTCTATCCTGAGTTGATGGACTCGTTGGGTCACTTCCCGCTGATGCACTTCTGGGGTCCCCTGGCGAACATCAAGTCGACCGACTGGATTGTCGACTCAGCCGTTCAGATGGCGAAGAAGTTTCAGCCTCGCTTCAGTGCCATCTATCTGCAGCACCTCGACTATGCTGCTCAGAAGTTCGGTCCAGACAGCGATCAGGCACAGACCGCGCTGGGCGAACTCGACGCAGCCATTGGCCGATTGATTGATGGATACACCGATGCGGGACTGGATGATGTCCTCTGGCTGGCGGCTAGCGAATACGTCATCACTGAGGTGAATGACGTTTGCTATCCCAATCGCCTCCTGCGCGAGGCGGGCTTTGTCTCGCTTCGTGAGGACGACAATGCCGGTGAAGTGCTCGTGCCGCGCGAGTCGGACGCATGGGCACTGGTCGATCATCAGTTTGCACATGTCTATGTGAGTGAGACGTCGAACATCCCTCGTGTGGCTGAGTTGTTCCGAAGTCATGAACTGGTTGATCGCGTGCTGGTCGGTGACGAACGAAAAGAGGTGGGGCTGAACCATCCGCGTTCGGGTGAGATCGTGCTCATCGCCAAGCCTGATACGTGGTTTGCCTACTACTGGTGGCTGGATGACGATCGGGCACCGGCTTTCGCCCGCACGGTCGACATTCACAACAAACCGGGATACGACCCGGTCGAGATGTTTATCAACATGCCCAGTCGCGAGACGCCGCTTGATGCGACGCTCGTTCGAGGGTCACATGGCTATCCGGCGACAGACTCTTCACGGCAGGGAGTTCTGATTACATCCGACGGAGCCGCATTCGAATCCATCACGAATGATGGCATGCGGGACACGGATGTCGCCCGGATTGTGTGCGGCAATTTTGGAGTGTGGAGCGAGTAAGCCATTACCGCTGAAGAGGTTCTGCTTACGTGTCGACAACCAATGTGCTTAGCAAATTGTCATTTTCATTGACGCCCCATAGAATCAGTGGAGGTTTCAACTCCCGCCTTGGCACTCCCTGAGCCAGATTTCGACTCCTTCAGATCAGAGTAATATCGTTCAAGGATCCCCGTGCTTGCAGACCCGCAGTTGTCTGAATCACTCGTCGGCTTCGACTACGTGCCTCGTACGCGTGTCGTGTTTGGTGAGGGAGTTGTCGACCAGTTGGGGAAGCTGGCTGCTGAGTTGGGAGGCACCCGTGTCCTGCTGGTGACCGACAAAGGGCTGGCAAAGGCCGGACACGAGAAGCATGGGCAGAACGCTCTCGAATCGGCCGGCCTGAAGGTCACCGTCTTCGACGATGTCCATTCAAACCCGTCGACGATCGACGTCGATCATTGCGTTCGTATTGCTCGTGATGCGAAGGTCGATCTCATTGTGGGTCTCGGCGGTGGCAGCAGCATGGACTGTGCGAAAGGCTGCAATTTCCTGCTGACCAATGGTGGTCGGATGGAGGACTACTGGGGTGTCGGCAAGGCATCGAAGCCCATGCTGCCCATGATCGCGGTCCCGACGACTGCAGGCACGGGAAGCGAGGCACAGTCCTTCGCGTTGATCTCGCAGGCTGAGTCGCATGTGAAGATGGCGTGCGGCGACCCCAAAGCGGCTGTCGCCATTGCGGTGCTCGATCCGGTCCTGACATTGACTCAGCCTTTCGCAGTGACAGCCGTCACCGGAATTGATGCGATCAGCCATGCTTTGGAAACATTCGTGACACGCAAGCGAAGCCCCGTGTCACAAGTTTTCAGTCGCGAAGCGTGGCAGGCGTTGTGTCGGAATTATCCGATCGTGTGCCATGAGCCGGGAAATCTTCAGGCGCGAGCGGCCATGCAACTGGGGGCGTTCTGGGCCGGATCGGCGATCGAAAACTCCATGCTTGGTGCAACACACTCGCTGGCGAATCCCCTCACGGCTCATTTTGACATGACACATGGAGTCGCCATCGGGGTCATGCTCCCGCACGTGATTCGTTTCAACGGAGTCGAAGTCGCTCAGCACTATGGAGAACTGGCAGCTGCAGTCGGCCTCTGTGCGGTCGATGATCCCGAGGCTCCAGAATATTTGGCCGCACACGTCCGCGAACTGACGGTCCAGGCTGATCTGCCGACGTCGCTGTCCGAATGTGGCGTCGATCCGGGACTCTTCCCCATGCTGGCCTACGAAGCCGCCCAGCAATGGACAGCCCAGTTCAACCCACGTGACGTCGATGTCGAATGTCTGGAAGAGCTGTACCAAGCTGCGTGGAGCGATGAATGATGTTGGCAATCGAACGGCTTTCGTGGCACTTGAGAAGTGTTCTGTTGCTCGTCCTGTTTGCGACGACCACGTTGGGTTGCAGTGGTCAATTGGGTGTCGAGCCAGATCAGGAGATTATTCAGACACCAGTCCCATCCGACAGGATGGAAACCGATACTCAGACAGCTGATCCGGCTGAGTCGATTGCCGAGGTCACTGTGAAAGCGAGCGATGAGGCTCCGTCGGTCGAAGCTGTCGATGAGGGGAACGCCTCGGGTGATTCGGAAGGCTGGACATCATTTCGCAATGGACCGCAGCAGTTGGGGATCGCACATACGACGCTGCCGGACGAGTTGGAGTTGTTGTGGGAATACGACGCTCCGGACGGTGTGACCGCATCACCGGCCATCTCACAGGGCCGGGTCTATGCGGGCATCGTGGGCGGAAACGTCTTCTGTCTCGACCTGAAAACGGGTGAGCTGATCTGGTCGTATCGCTCCATCGAGTCAGCCGATCCCGACGAGTTTGCTCCGGGGTTTCAGGCACCGGTGACCATCACCGATGAACTGGTCCTGTGTGGCGACGAAGATGGCGTGATGCACGCGATCGATCGCGAGACGGGGGATAAACGATGGGTGTTTCCCACCGGTGGAGAGGTGGTGGGCGGCATGACCATCGTGGGGGAACATGGGATCTTTGGATCTCATGGTGGGAAGCTGTATAGACTCAATCTGTCCGATGGTTCCGTGGTCTGGGAGTTTGAAACACGCGGACCGGTCAATGCGTCGCCGACGGTCGGCGAAAACTTCACCTTCGTCACCGGTTGCGATCAACCGATCATGCGCGTCGTGGATATCGGGTCCGGAGAACAGCACAGCGAGGTCCCGCTCGACGGACTGCTGATCGCCACACCAGCGCTCGTGGGTGATGTGCTTTACTTCGGCACTGATTCCGGGACTGTGTATGCGATTGACTGGAAGGCCAAGCAAACGGTGTGGTCGTACACCGACCCGAACAGACAGTTTGAGATTCGTTCGTCTCCGGCAGTCATCGATGATCTGGTGATCATCGGCAGTCGCGACAAACACGTGCACGCCATCAATCGACTCTCCGGTGAGGAGGTCTGGAGTTTCGCAACACGGGCTGGGATCGACTGTTCCCCCGTCGTCTGCGGCGACCGCGTGTACTTCGGTTCGCGCGATAAGAACGTCTACGGGCTCACAATTGCTGACGGTCAGGAAGTCTGGAAGCAGAACGTCCGCCAGTCGATCACCGCCTCCCCCGCTGTCGGCGAAGGCCATCTCGTCATCGGCACCGATGAATCAGACGGTCGCATCTTGTGTTTCGGTGCGTCTGAGTAGCCATCGCACAGCATGTGACGACGGCTTTGTTACCTATGCCTGCCAGTAGGTCCGATCGAGCGTGCGGTAGTTGATTGCTTCGGTGAGGTGCTCAGACGCGATCTCATCGCAACCGGCGAGGTCGGCGATCGTCCGGCTGACGCGCAGGATCTTGTCGTGGGCACGGGCGGAGAGACCCATGCCTTCCATCGCAGCCTTGAGCAGCGACTCGGCGTCGGGGTCGAGTTTGCAGTGGGTGCGGATCTGTTTGGGTGTCATCTTTCCGTTTGCGGACGAGGCCGGGTCATCCCGGAAGCGGCGTGTCTGTCGTTCACGGGCTTCGATGACCTTCTCCCGCATAGCCTGACTGTTGGTCCCGGATGTCTTGTCCGACAATTCGCGAAACGGAACCGGGGGCACCTCAATGTGGATATCGATGCGATCGAGGAGCGGTCCGCTGATTCGACTGAGGTAACGCTCGATCTGCATGGGATTGCAGTTACACTGCCTCTTCGGGTCACCTCGAAACCCACAAGGACAAGGATTCATCGCTGCGACCAGCATCAACCGGGCCGGAAATGTGACGCTCCCCATGGCCCGCGAGATGGTGACGCAATTCTCCTCCAGTGGTTGCCTGAGGACTTCGAGCGTCCGGCGATTGAACTCCGGTAACTCATCAAGAAACAAAAGGCCATTGTGGGCGAGTGAAATCTCTCCCGGCGTTGGCGTGCTTCCGCCGCCGACAAGTCCCGCCTCGCTGATCGTGTGGTGCGGTGATCGAAACGGGCGCTGAAGCACGAGTGACTGCTGGGCGGGCAGGCGTCCGACCGCACTGTAGATACGGGTCGTCTCCAGGCTCTCCTCAGGGGTGAGCGAGGGCATGATACTGCCCAGACGCTGGGCGAGGAGGGTCTTGCCAGTCCCCGGGCTGCCGATCATCAGCAGGTGGTGAGCCCCAGCGGCAGCCACGGTGACCGCTCGTTTCGCGGACTCCTGACCTTTGACGTCGGAGTAGTCGACGGTGTAGCTGCCATATTCGTCGAAAGCCTCGTCCCAGCTGAAGCCGGACGGCTCGATGCTAAGCTGGCCGGTGAGAAAGCCAACCGCTTCTGCGAGTGACCCGACCGGGATGATGTCGATTCCTTCGACGACAGACGCTTCCCGCACATTGGCGACCGGTACGAGCAGACCTGCTCGACGATCGGCCTTCGCTTGCAGGGCCATCGAGAGGGCTCCCTTGACCGGACGCACGTTCCCGTCCAGGGCCAATTCACCCACACACGCGTAACGACGAAACTGATCGGACTGCAACTGCCCGCTGGCAGTGAGCAACCCAAGCGCAATGGGCAGGTCGAACGATGGTCCCTCTTTGGGAAAGTCTGCTGGCGACAGGTTGATCACGATCCGATCCACGGGACGTGAGTATCCGCTGTTCACCAGGGCACGCTCGATGCGATGCGTGCTCTCCTTCACCGCAGCTTCCGCCAGGCCGACCAGCACCGTCTTGGGCATGGCCCCCGGCGAGATGTCAACCTCCACCTCCACCGACCGGGCTTCAATGCCATACAGCGAATAGGTGGCAAGCTGTGCAAGCATGAGGCTGGGTATGCAAAGTAGTGGTCAACTGTGAGTTTGCTGAGCTAGTGTTCACCTTGAGTATACCCAGCGATTAGAATGAACACACGTGATGGCTCCGGAGAACCTCTAATGTCGCGAGCCCCTGATCTCGAGAAAGACCTGCTGACCGCCGACGTCTTCTGCGCGAGCAATTAACTTGGATTGCGAAAGCAGACCTTTTGAAACGGAGCATGCAAATCAGTTAAGGCATGGGGTGCTTATCGAAGAACTCCCATATCAGGTCGTTGGCTGAGATATCGAGAGTCGACGGACCGAGAAGTTTGATGCGCAGTTGGCGCCCGGGCCATGTATGTCCGCCTCCGATGATTTTGTAGAAGACGACTTCGGAGCCTTCACGACCGTTGCCGTACTCGTACTTTTCGACGGTCATGCCGTCGTCCGATCGATCCGGCATGAGTGAGACTTCCGCCTTGGTTGAACATCCGTTGGCAGCGACCCAGGCATTCAGCGTGTGTTCCAGGGAGTAGAAGTCCGTCTGTGAAAGGCTGCGGCTTCCCGGTCCGCCGTCGATACTGACGAATTCATCCTCCGTCCCATGAAAGTGTAATACCGGGACGGGCCTGCGGGGTGAGCAAGTCTCATCTCCCATCGGCCCTGCGATGGAGGCAATGGCAGCAATTCGGTCTGACATCTCGGAGGCCAACTGATAGGCCAGCATGCCCCCGTTGGAGATGCCGGTTGCGTAGATCCGTCGCGGATCGACGTTGGCTCGGATCTCAAGCTCATCGAGCAGAGCCGTGACGAAGGCGATTTCATCAATGTCTTGTCGCTGTGCATACCCGCAACAGTTCCCCGCATTCCATGTCCGTATGCCAGCAAGACGGCCGCTGCCATCGGGATAGACTGCCAGGAATCCGGCTTCATCCGACTTCTCGTTCAGACCGGTGTAGCTGACCTGCTGGTGTGCGTTTGAGCCACCACCATGAAAGCAGAGGACAAGCGAGGTGGGATGGCTTGCGTCGTAACTGGCGGGGACGTGAACGATCGCTGATCGATTGGTCCCGTCGACGATCACTTCAATCGTGTGATCGCCCGGCTGAAGTGTCGAAGTGTCGGCACACAGGAGCGACATAGTAAGAAGGATGGGCAGCATAGGGAGACTCCGTTCTAGGTGAGATCGTGTTGACCCAAAGTTGACGACTCTGGTACTTTCCCGCCCCTTCTTTCACCGTAATGACGGGTGAATTCGGGGAGAACTGGGCAGCGAGGGGAATTGGCATCGCCATTCATCAACTGCATCACTCGACCTGCGTCTGTGACCCCATCAGAGTGACACATCGCGTGTCCGAGGAGCAAGGCTGAATGTGTGGAATCGTTGGATATGTGGGTTACCGCGGTGCTTCAGACTTCCTTCTCGAAGGATTGCATCGCTTGGAATACCGAGGTTATGACAGTGCCGGCATCGCGGTGCAACAGAATGGCGAGATTTGTATTCGCAAGAAGGCCGGCCGTGTTCAGGAACTGGTCCGACTGATTGGTGACGACCCCATTGAGGGTGCTCTGGGCATCGGCCATACCCGCTGGGCCACCCATGGAGAGACGTCCGATCTCAACTCCCATCCGCATGTGGGAGGAAATGGCGAAGTGGTTCTGGTTCACAACGGTGTCATCGAGAACTACGACCTGTTGCGGACTCAGCTGCAGGGACTGGGGTACGTCTTCCGCACGGGGACCGATACGGAGGCGATCGCACATCTCGTTGCCCATCACCTCAGCGAACAGATCAAGCTGGGCGAGGATGAAACGTCTCCCACGACCTGTCTCAAAGCGATCGAAGCAAGCCTGCCTAAGTTGAAGGGGACGTATGGGCTCGTCGTCTTGTTCCGCGGTCATCCCAACATGCTCATTGCCGCGCGCTGCGGGAGTCCCCTGGTCATTGGCATCGGCGATGGCGAACACTTCGTTGCCAGCGATGCAAGTCCCTTAGCAGGATATACCGACGAGGTTGTCTATCTGGCTGATCGTGAGATCGCGATGATCACACCGGACCGCATCCAGTTGATGCATCGAGACAACGGACGTCAGTCACTGTCTGTCCAGACGCTCGACCAGGTGTCGACGGATGTCAGTCTCGATGGCTATGAACACTACATGCTCAAGGAGATCTTTGAGCAGCCGCACACGATCGAGAACGCGATGCGTGGCCGTCTGAACGACGACGAGGCAACGTCCAAATTCGGCGGGCTGAACCTGACATTGCCTCAGCTTCGCCGAGTGGACCGCATCGTGCTCACGGCATGCGGAACGAGCTGGCACGCCGGTCTGGTGGGAGAATACCTGTTCGAGGAATTCGCCCGAATCCCGACGGAGGTCGAGTATGCGAGTGAGTTACGCTATCGAAACCCTCCCCTCGGTGATCGCACGATGGTGTTTGCCATCACCCAAAGCGGCGAGACGGCCGACACGCTGGCCGCCATGCGGGAATGTCAGCGGAAAGGGCTGGCGACGATGGCCATCTGTAATGTTGTCGGTTCGACAATTGCACGTGAAGCCGATGGGGGTGTCTTCCTCCATGCCGGCTCGGAGATCGGCGTGGCCTCGACCAAAGCCTTTACGTCGCAAGTCACCGTGCTCACGCTGCTGTCGCTCTATCTTGGACGCATGCGTCACCTCTCCCACCCAGCTGGTGAACGTATGATTCGCAAGTTACGCGAGATGCCGAGGATGATCGAGCAGACCCTTGAATGTAACGACCTTGTGAAAGAGGTCGCTGAGAAATACTACGGCTTCAACAACTTCCTGTACCTGGGACGGCTGTACAACTTCCCGGTCGCTCTTGAGGGAGCCTTGAAGCTCAAGGAAATCAGCTACATTCACGCGGAAGGATACCCCGCTGCCGAGATGAAGCACGGCCCGATCGCTCTTGTTGATGAGGAAACGCCCAGCGTCTTCATCGCACCGCACGGTCACATCTACCCCAAGGTGATGAGTAATCTCGAAGAGGTCAAAGCCCGAAAGGGGCCGGTCATCGCCATTGCCTGTCATGGCGATGACAAGATTGCAGAACTCGCTGACGACGTGATCTACGTGCCGGACGTGGAGGAATACCTGCAACCCCTCGTGACCAGCATCCCGCTGCAACTGCTCGCCTACCACATTGCTTGTCTGCGGGGCTGCGACGTGGACAAGCCGCGAAACCTCGCCAAGAGTGTGACGGTGGAGTGACGCTTAGTCCCACCTCGGACTCGTTCGATTAACCCTCGAAACCCATTTCGAGGGTTTTCTTATGGCATCATCTGCGGTCACAGATGAGTGGAGGTACAGACGCGTAATCCCCTGCTAAGATGGAGATGAGTCAAACCACATCCCTGATAGCTGATGCGATGAAAATCTACCTTGCCAATCCACGGGGCTTTTGTGCCGGTGTCAATATGGCGATTGACTGTCTGGACGAAGTGATTCGTCGTTTCGGGTCAAACGTTTACGTGTATCACGAGATTGTCCACAACCGGTATGTCGTCGATCGTTTCACGCGGCAGGGGGTCACATTTGTGAATGACATCAGCGAGGTTCCCATGGGAGCCATGCTGCTGTATTCAGCTCATGGGGTTTCGCCGGAGATTCGTACTCAGGCTCGGGATCGCAAGTTGCAGACGATCGATGCGACGTGCCCGTTAGTCACCAAGGTCCATCTGGAGGCAATTAAGTATGCAAACGAGGGATACCACATTCTGCTGATCGGACACGAAGGTCACGATGAAGTGATCGGCACCATGGGGGAAGCACCGGAGAGCATCACCCTGGTGGAGACTCCCGATGATGTCGATAAGTTGGCGTTTCCTGAAGGGGCCAAGCTTGCTTATCTCACACAGACGACGCTGAGCGTGGAAGAGGCCGGGCTGGTGATCCAAAGGCTGGAACAGCGGTTCCCGCATATCGAACATCCTCCCAAGGAGGACATCTGTTATGCGACGACGAATCGCCAACATGCGGTGACAACGCTCATCCGACAGGTCGATCTGCTGATCGTTCTCGGCAGTCAGAACAGTTCGAACAGCAGACGGCTCCGGGAGATCGGCGAGTCCGTCGGCAAGCCAGGATATTTGATTGACGGTCCACACGAATTGCGCGAGGAATGGTTTGAGGGAATCGACAGCGTGCTCATCACCGCCGGGGCCAGTGCTCCCGAGGTTGTCGTTCAGGAGACGGTGAACCATCTCATCGACAAATATGACGCCACCCTGGAAGAGGTCACGACCCGTGAAGAGCACGTGACCTTTCCACTTCCCAAAGAGCTTCGTGTACTTGCGTCAGGGGCCTGAGGCTGCGGCAGGGGCGACCTTTGCCAGTTGAATCGTTCCCGGCGACTCGACGAGATCGCTGGGTGTGATGACCGGCTTCTGGTTACGACCGGTATTCGCATAGACCTCGTCCTTAACGAAAGAGACGAGTTCTGCGACCGTGATCACATCGTCATCCGCGATGCCTTCCCCGTCCCCCGTGTTGTCCGCACTTCCCTGCAGGCCTGAAAGGATTGAGGCGGTGAACGCTCCATGGCCGCCGCCGTATTGCTCTCCTTCAAAGGCCTCCTCCTCGGAGGCAGCAACGACCATGCTGAGTTTACCCATCTCACGCACGCTGGACTTATTGACAATCGAACCCGATTCACAGGTGTCGAGCATCCAGATTACGTTGCATTTGAGGTCAGCGATTGCTTTCAGCTGTGTCCAGGGGATGCCCTTTTGTGCAATCTCAGCATCCGATCGGGTGTGAATCGGAGGCACGTAATGATACAGGTTGTTCACGGCCTTCCCGTGACCGGCAAGATAGACAAACACCACATCGTAGGGTTTGACTTGTGAGAGCTGTTTTTTGATCTCCTCGATCTCAAATGCAACCGAGGATGGTGTGATGAATTCGTTGCGGAGTTTGGTCGTTCGTCCAAGTTCGTACAGCCCTTCATGGCGATCGCGGTTCTCCAGTGCATGGACGATTTCCTCCATATCCTTCAGCGGATAATCGAGTTTTGGCCAGTGGTCATTGTCATAATTGTCGGAAGCCAGGGCGAGAACGTGGAGCCTGCGAAGCTGCGTCTGCTCTGGGGGATCTCCCCGATTGAAGTTTGTCGCAGTGTTATTCGCTGCATTCAAGAGGGCATCCTCTTTATTGTCGACGGCGAAGATTTGTATCCGATTCAGTTGATCGATCGTTGTTGTCTTGTAGGTCAGCAGACGGCTCGTCCGTCCATCGGCTCCCGGCTGGTCAGCCACAACGTCTTCTGTCGCATCACCCACAAAACGCCCGCCGACAGTCGCCCGTACATCGAACATATTCGGATCGACTCCCGGTGCCGTGCGAATCTCGGCCTTAACGGTGATCTCTTCTCCCGGGCCGAATTGTTGTGAGGCCAGCGGTTCCAGGATCTTCACGTCCGGGACGCCGCCTGCCTTGGCTGCGATGTTCTCAGTGAAGTCCACGGGGACCGGTTCATTGTTCCCCTGAAGGGCGTCGACCACACTTCCAGCTCCTAACAGGTTGCGGAGCAGGTCGGGGCGTTCAAAGTCCTTCTGCAGTGTCTCAGCCGAGAGAAATCGGGGTGTGTAGTTGCGGCCGCGATTGATCTGCCAGCCGAAGAGGGTCTGACCCTCAGCAACCGACGCATCGTAGAAGCCTTCCGGCGTGAACAGGGCCCACTCATCTCGCTGATCAACGAGGAGCGTCATCAGTGGTTCCCAACCGGGCACAATCACCACGGGCTTCTGCAACTGGCCTCCGCGATTAACCGTCAACACGACCGGTTCCCACGGCTCACGCTGATCGAGTACTGCCTTCATCTGACCGGGACCGTTGGCATTCTCAAGGCCAAACTGCATCGCAGCGATGACATCTCCGTCTCGCAACTGACGTCCGTAGGCAATGCCCATGTTGAGCACATTGCGGACAACGACCTGTCCTCCTTCGAGGCCGAAGTCGGCTCCCCAGATTGATGATTGAGGAAACGCCGGATTCACGTTCGCGAGACCTGCGAGACTCCAGACCTTGATCGTCTGGTCTTCAGATCCCGAGACGAGAAAGCGGCCATCATGTGAGACGCCGACAGACAGGATCTCTCCATTGTGGTCGCGGAAGTATCGCAGCAGTCGGGGCGGTTGTCCCTGAACGGGCAAACTGTACGCATAAATGCCGTTCTGGTTCGTCGTGCCGATGGCCACGGCAAAAGGTCGTCCCTGCCCATCAGGGATGATGCAGTAATGTCCTTCAAACTCCCCCTGACGTTTCGCATTCAGGGGAATTCGGGAGACTTCGCGTCCATTCTGCACGAGAACCACAACCTGACCATTCTCGGCACGAACGGCCTGCCAACCTGCGGCGAAGGTGTCGGGCGTGATGTAGGTCTCAACAGGTGCCGGACCGGCAAAGCGTCGCAGGTCTGGTCCTGAGAAATCAAACTCCGAGAGAATCTGTCTGTCTGGAGACGTACTGAAACCAATCTGGTAAGTCGGTTGGCCCGGCTGAGGTTTCTTGAAAGCGACACGGGTCACCCGATCGGCGCGACTGTGCAGTCGGATTGGAGGCTGACCGGAGAGCGGCTTGGGAATGAGTTGGCCCGCGCCATCGATCAGTCGAAAGACGAGTACGTCCTGCGAGTCGTCCGCATGAGTCGCCAGGAATTGACCGTTCGGGCTGATCGTCACCGCATTACAATGCTCCTCCACAGAGATACTATAGAGGTCGACCAATTGTCCGGAGGCTGTGTCGTAGAGTTCGACAACTGCCTGACTCTGATTGTCCAGGAGATTCGAGACGGCGAGAATCTGTCCTCCGGGACCGAACGACATATCAGACGGGATGCGTGCCCAATGACGCAGGATCTTTGCAGTAGGTTGACCACCGCCCGTCCAGAGGAAGACGTGACCCGCATCATCAGCCGTCGCCCAGAATCGACCGTCACGGGAGCGAGTCATCGTCGGGATATAGCCGACGTGAAGCTGAGGCAGTTCGCCAAGACGTCGAATGCCCCCAGCGACCGAGTACAGGGCGATCCGCCACTGTCCATAGGTGGCATCGAGCGGTTCGGAGACTGCTACGACATCGGGTGTGAGAAAGATGGCTGGCTGCTCGTTGAACAGACGGTATTGATTGACATCACGGGCCGGACGAAGTTCCGCGAATGTCCAGAGACCTTGTCCGCCGGGAGGGGCTGTCCAGACCCAGACGTTGCCGTCAGAGCCGGAAGAGATGACGCGGTTCCCATCTGGGGAGAAGTCGAGACTTGTGACGGATTGCAGGTGACCGGGGAGTCCGGATCGATCGTCACGGATCGCCGGGAGGGCTCCTTCGACTTCGTAGCGGTCCACGTCCATCACGATGATGTCGCCGTTCGCTCCGCGGGCGCTTTGTCCTCCAATCGCGAGGCGTTCAGCGGTCGGGCTGAAGGCCATCGTGTTGATGAGACCTCGATTCGCCCGGGAAATCTCCCAGCGAAGCGTCTGGATGGGAGTTGCCTGATCGCGTTCAAGATCGGGTCCCTGGTTATTCCACCCCACATCCCAGACATGGACCGTCTTGTCGAACCCGGCTGCGAACAGCCGAGCAGAATCGTTCGAGAACTCAAGGGCTCTGGTCCGTGAAGAGGGACCGTGCGTGTTGAGCACCAAACGAGGACGATCATCTTCGGGAGCGGGTTGGGCGTGAACGCTTTGTTCCATCGCCCCCGAGAGAAGCAGCGTCAGAATAGTGAGAGAAAACGTATGCAAGCGGCTTAATATTGTCATCATCGGTCGGTTGATTCTCAGGGGGAGATTTGGAACGGAACGATGTGAGAGTAATGATTCGTTGACAAGTTGAATGAAGCAGCGACAAAGCCGGACATTTCGCCTCATGACTCCGAGTTGTACATGAGGCGAAACGGCCATCGAACTCACGAATCACCATTATTCACTCGGGGTCGTCTCAGTCGGAAGGTCTACCGGTGGATCGGGCTTTTCGTAGCGGACGCTCACTGCTGCCAGCAGAGTGGCTCCGAAGTGACGTTGGACGGTTTCGTAAGCAGAGCCGATTTTGGTGCCAAGTCCTGTGCCGATGTCGCCTCGAGCCTTCCCGATGATTTCCTCTTCCGGGATGTCATCGCCGGTCCAGGCTGGGAAGAAGCTTGCCGTAATGGTGCCGATCGCCGTTGTCTCACGTTGCAATTTGGCGGTGGCCGAGTCGGGGACGTCCGTCACGAGAAACGACAGCGATTCATTGTTGTTGATATGCCAGCCATCGACGGTCCCGACCTGGCCTGCTGGAACCATCCACATGCCCAGATCGCGGAAACCTGCGTTCTCGCTGAACTCGAACGTGTTTACTCCGTCGATTGTCAGTTTCACGCCGACGTCGATCTTCGAAGCGTTATGCAGTTTGACAACGTACTCCTGTCCCTTGTTGAGATTCACCAGAGCGAAGCCGGAGAAATCCTGTACCGGGACCGGGGTGAGTGAGCCTGCGTCTCGCAGGAAGATCTCGATCCGGAACGGACTGGAGGCTGTCGCTGAAACGGCCGCTGTTCCCGTTATTGAAAAGGACGGTGTGGTGATGTCCTCAGCGAGCTGGTCATCTCGCTGTTCGAGAGTCTCACGTTGAGTTGCGTCGACCGCCGTCGATTCGACAGTGGTTGTTGCAAGATCTGTGGTGGCTCCCAAGAGGTTGACGACATCCTCGACACTCTCGACGGAGATCCGTTCTCGGAAGTCACCCAATGTCGCACCGGTCTGATCGATCATCTCTGCTTGAATGAGCACGATCGGATTGGGCTCCGTTTCGGAGGCGAAGGTTCCGCGGATTTCCAGTCGGGCCAATTTACTGACCTTGATATCAGCCTCGGTGAGCCGTTCTGTGAGCGCAGCCTTGATGCGGATGCCGGCACTGGAGCTGGGGGGGCCAGCGAAGTTCCCTACGGTGACAGAGCTGTCTCCATGATCGCTGAGGTACTTCTGCACCCGGTCAACGATCCCGTCGATCGCATCATTGAGGTCGCGGGCAGATGCTGTTTGAGGAACAGTCAGATGTGTCAGCAACAGCCACGCTGCTGCCAGACAAAAGGTTCGCATACGTATCATGGTGAATACTCCGCGGCGAGGACGCCGATTGATAGTCGTCGAGTGGTGAAGCGAACCCTGTGCGACAGAGTTTCGCCGGGAGAGGAAACGCAACGGGATGCTTCATCTTCCGGGATTCTTCCATGATTGCAAGAAATTGAAAGGAAAATGCGAACGAGGCACGGCGGAAATGGTCCGCCGTCCCTCGTTCGCGTGTTTAGAGAAACTCTCAAGCTGATCAGTTACCAGCCGGAGCGTCTCCTTCTGCAGCAGGCTCACCCTCGGGAACATCCTGTCCGGGGACACCTTCCGGCGGAGCAACCTGTTCACCGTCTTCCGATTCTGGGATCACAGGCATCGCTGCCGGAGCCGGGAAGGCAGATTCAGGGATCTCAGCCAACGTCCCCTTGCGATCCTCCTCAGCCAGAATGGAGTACTGCTCACCATTGGTGCCTTCGAGATCGAAGCGACCCCAGTAATGGCGTGAGTGCGGGTTGTAGTAGTACACGTACCGCGGGCGTGACGGATAGTGAATGCAGTAGTGATAGTTGTAGCTGGTGTACGTCGGCCGCGGCTTGTAGTAGTACGTTCGGTAGTAGTACGAGCGTTGCGGGTGATAATTCCAGCTTGAATAATACTGCCGGTAGGCAGCCTGCGACTGTTGGACCGTCAGCATGGTGCCGGCCAATACGGTCGCGATGATCAGAAAGCGTCGAAGACCTGTCATCGTGTTTCTCCTGTCAAGTTGAAGAACCGTGGTGATTGCCCGCATTCGCGCGGACCGTAGGCGTTGCTTACCAACGTGGCAAACAGAAAAGTGATCTCTTCATCGGGAAGTCATCGGTCAATTGGCTGCCTCAATAGGCAGGTCGACCGGCGGGTCGGGATTGACGTAGCGGATACTCACGGAGGCCAATGGATGTGTTCCGAAGATCCGCCGGGAGATTTCGCTCCTTGATCCGATCACAGCTCCCTGGCCGGTTCCCAAACCGCGTGCCGCTCCCAGTTGAGCAGCCAGCTGGGCCTCCAGTGGGTGAACGGGTTCTCCCTCTTTCCACGCTCCATAGAACGTGGCGGTGATGGTGCCGATCTTCGCCGGAAAACCCAGTGCCGTGGCGACCGCGTCAGGCTCGCTTGTGACCTGAAACTCGTAGACCTGCTCCGGGTTTCGGTACCAGCCATCGATGCGTGCGGAGTAAGGAACGCCACCGTTGGCGTTGGTGCCGCGAATCAACCACTTGCCGGTTTCTGCGAAGCCGGGGACCTCGCTGAGATGCAGTGAGTTGATTCCGTCGATCATCAGTTCCACGCCGACATCGTGCGGAGCCGTGTTGGTGACGATGATGGAATAACGGTCGCCTTCTTTCAGATCACAGAAGGCGAGTCCATTGCCGACTTCCCGAATGCCGAGAGTTTCGTAGTCCGAGCTCCCTGCCCTGAGAACTTTCACCTGAACGTGATAGGGGCTTGAAGAGCTGGCAGCGATGGTCGTCTCGTTGACCGAGAAGAAACCGGGGTTATTGAGGCTGTCGATGAGTCGCTGATCTCTTTCCTGAGTGGAAGGAACGCCACTAACGGTTCCTCCCTGGGCAACGGAGCCCCCTGGTACGCCGGGAGTTCCGGGAGGAGTTCCACCAGCGACGGCTGGCGGGGTACCACCCACAGCCGGAGGGGTCCCGCCCGCAGGTGGAGGTGACTGGCCACTCCCGGGCTGCGTAGGAGGCGTCGTCTGTGTCGGTGTTGTGTTCTGTGCCACCGGTGGATTTTGAGCCGGAGGCGTGGTCTGTGCTGGCGGAGTTGCAGGCTGGGTGTTTCCAGCCTGAGCGGCATTGCTCTCTCCTGCTGGGTCATCGGGCGAGGCAGCAGGTTGAGTCGTCCCTGCAGGATCACCAGCGGGTGGCGAAGTTCCCGGTGTCTCCGTTGTTACGCTCGTTTCGACAGTTGCTGATTCGCCATCAAACCCAGATGGCTGAGCGATACTCAGAACATCACCCAGGTCGTCAATTGAGTCGCGAACACGTTGACGGAAGTCAGCGACCTCCGCTCCCTGATTGTTGACGAGCCGAGTGATGAGCACGACCGTCGCAAATCGTCCTTCGGTGCTGACTTCGAAATCTCCTCGTACTTCCCAGTTCGAGAACGGGGCGATTTCGATCGTTCGCTTCTTCAGTTCCTCCTCTAGGAGGTTCTTAATCTTTCGACCGGAACTGGAGTTCGGCGGACCGTTGAAGTCGCGGATGTTGATCTGCAACTGGTTCTTCTCTTTGAGATATGCCTCGATGCGGTTTGCAATGTTGGTGACTGCATCATCGAGAGTTTCTGCGGCACTCGCCGGCTGCGGTGCGAAGAGTGCAGCGAGTATCGCCAGCAGCGACAGCATTTTGTAAAGGTGCTTGGTCATGATAATCCCCGCATATTGAGTCATAGCCCTATGAGCGTCGTTCACGTCGATTTGTTACAGGAAAACTTGAGGAATTCTACAAAGCAACTCGGTTACTAGGGGACCGGGGTACCTCGTGCGAGTTCGCTGGCCGCTTCCTGAAAGATCGACACACCGGATTCCCGAGAATCCCAGAACGATCGTTTGATCGAACCGTCCTCGTCGACCAGCGGTTTCAGTCCGAGTTGGACCAGCCGCCTGCCTCCCAGACGACTCTTCAGTTCGTCCTTCTCCTTGAAACCAAGTTCTCGAGCGGCAGCCTCGAGATTGACGTTTTTGTCGTAGTTGCGTGCGACGAAGCTGACCGGCTCCTGAAACAGGGTGATCGGTTTGTCAGCGTCTTCGCCTTGCTTCAAAAAACGTCCCATTGTCTGTTCAAGACGTCCGAGGAAACGGCGTCTGGCTTCTTCCAAAAGGCGATCCATCTCATCATGGTCCGGATACAGTTCTCGGACCTTTTTCTGTGCGTCAGCGTCAAAGATGGCGACGCTCGAGCGGATATCGTCCTGAAAACTAATTGTTCCGTGCTTGTGACAATTCATGCACGAGATGCCGTTGATAATCTTGGGATTGCCACCCGTTGTGTTGGTGTCCCAAACGATCTCAATCGGTCCCTCGTCGATACGATTGCCATCGCTGAGCACGAGCATGTAGCCATTCAAACCATTCGGCAGATTGAAAATGATCTCTCCGCCATCGTGCTTGAAGGCGAACTTGCTGAATTCGTCTCCTTCGATTGCTCCTTCAGGCCCCAGTGGAAAGATTGAAAGGTTGCTTCGACCGGAATTCTTCTTGAAGTCGTAGCTCAGCCAGAAGGCTCCATTATTGGAGGGGTGATATTCCACGAGTCGGTTCTGTGTGGAGACTCCACTTTCGAACATACCGCCGCGTCGAGCCTGACCCAATTTGATATTCTCCTTGACATCGATTCCGAGGCGGGTGAGCAACTCATCCAGCGTCTCAGGAATATCGAGCAGGGTGTGATAGAGCGGAGGACGTGTTGCGGTCACGACGAACCAGTCTGCACGGATATAGGGCATCCCGTCGAACTGGACGGCACCGTAAAGTTCTTCCAGCTTGTTGTACTGTTCAATTTCGTCAACCGACTGCGGCTTGAGACCATAGGGATAGGCTCTGACCACCTGGTCCCACACTTCCAAATCCTGCCAACCGTAATCACGCAGGTCGATATGGAATATGGTCTCTGCTTCGTCGATCGGCTCCGGCACTGCGATGCCGGGTTGTCGACTCATGCTGTTGACCGCCTTGGAAAATGCAGCACGGTACAGGCGCAGTTCAGTGTCCGTCACCGAACGGTTGTTGTGGAGGTGGGCGATGCTGAAGTAACGCTGGAACTTTCGATCGCTGCCTGTTTCGTCAAACAGGTGCCGAGCAATCGTTTTCATGATCTCTTCTTCGCTGATGTAGGATCTTTCCTCGTCTCCGACGAGCGGGAAGGGTGCACCTTCCTCAATCCACTGTTTCAGAGTGGCCTGCTCCTCAGGAGAAATCTTTCCATCAAGAGGCATCAGTGGGTCTTCGCCTTCGACATACTCCCAAATCATGGAGCGATCCAGCTGACCAGGAGTGATATAGGGAACAAGATCTGGACCACGATCTGCAATGAGTGTATCCCGTTCGAGGACGAACAGGTTCGGAATCTTGACCTGCTCGCCGTGACACTTGTAGCACTTGGACTTCAGGATATTGTAAGCCTGATGCGCGATGTCGGTGTCGTCAGCTTGGGCGTGAGGGGCAGCAAACAAGGCTGCTGCCAGTAGCACGCCTGCCACCGAATGACGTCGATTGGACCAACTCTGTTGATTGGGCATCATGGATGTCTGTCCTTGTCCACGTTTCACTGTATGAATGGAGTTCGGGGGGACTGCGGAACCCGCAACGATCTGGTCCTACTTAGCGAAAACGCATCATCCCGACTGATCTTCCTGGAAATCCAGAGATTGCTCGGAGAATTCGAGGAAATGTGGCAGGATCTGGAACTCTCGTCAGGTAATTGTGATGTTCGAAGTCTTGCAAGACTTCGTTTCACAAGATCAGCTCTGATCCAACTGCTCATCGCCCATTGCTCGTCAATTTGAGCGGCATACCTCACCGACACTGACATTGGCCCATCATTCCCCGACAGGAGATAACGGCAAATCTCAGCATCAAACGAAGCATGATGCGTTTCTAGACATTCCCGGAGTCCGCACGGGAATGAGGGGATGCCGATATTGGACCATCCGGGACCTCAAATCGCAACCAGAATCGAGTTTTCGACCAAGATTCCGTCCTCAACATTTCGTGTCCGCACAGTCGTTCTGCTCGCGAAAGATATGCAGAACATGAGCACCTGTGTGGTTCCTGCCACTCTTGTTGAGATGCTCAGAGGGTTCAGCGAAGTGTTCACCTGATGGCGCAGGTGATGTGAACGATCCGATCAGTCACTCATCAGATCTACCGCCTTTGAGAGAGTCTGTTAGGTCTTCAGACGTTCCACCACCTGTCACTGCGCGAATGGTTCGCCAAACGAGATCGATCAGCGCCAATACTCAGGATGCTTTTCACGACTCTTCAGACCCGTATCGGGGGGCAGGTATTCTCCGGCAGATCATGCGCGTGTGGCCCTGCGATCAGGCGTGAGACTGGAGATTGTGCCGATAAAAGGTCCGCAAAGTTTGCCCATTTTGTCGGACCGGCACAATATGGTCGATCCCTACGTCCGGAATCACAGACCGGATAATCCTTTGGCTCGGAATAGACGATCAAACTCTTACATCCGTGTCTTGTCGGACAAGCCGCGTGATTGCAACAAGCCGCAGAGTTTGCCAATCGGACCATTCAGAGGGCAACTGCATCGGGTTGAAGTCCTGACATTGCAGTTTCTGAGGAGCCAAACATGCTACGCAGACGTCGGAAGTTCGCCGCAACTCTTGCCTCGATGGCATTGGGAGCAGCCCCATTAGGTCTGCTGGCTCAGGATGCACGTTACAATCCGGCTTGTGAGGTGTGCCCACCCGGCGTCCAGATGCCGTTGCCTCAGTACGGGCCCTACAGCACTCCGCCGAGTTCGATGCCGCCAGCACCGTCTCGGCCGTCCACTTCCGAGCCGACTCCCAGCACCACGCCATCAGATTCTCAGGCACCTGGTCAGGCGCGGATCAACGACCAACCTTCCAGTTCAGACCAGCAGTCACAACAGCCTCAGCAGTCGCAACAGCCACAGATGGCCACCCCGACGTTCAATCCGTCGAGCGGAAGCCAAACGACCACAGCCGCGACTTCACCGCAGGCTTCTGCTCCAAACATGATTGGTGACCTGTTTGGGACTGGGGACACACAAAAGGTCACCATTCAACCGGCCTCGTTTCTTCAAATGCAGGCACCGGTCGCTGTCAACTTCAACAGCCAAAGCGAACTGGTGAGTTTTCTGCCCTTCGGGGTCAGTACTCCCACGGTCGGTGCGAACGTTGAGTTCGACACAGTCATGAACACCTTCATGGGGACGGATCACAATACGGGAACACCGATCTCTCAAATGGTCAGTCCGGCGACTTTTGTCAGCCAGGACACCACCGCGATGATCAACGGCGGTGGCGGGTTTACCGAGCATATCGGTGCACCTCCTGATCTGCTGACGAATCCACCGCTTCCGGGAACATACATCGAACTGGATCAGGGAACAGCGCCGTATCAGGCAGATGTCGAGGCGTTCACACTGGCGACCAAGCCGGGACTCGCGGCTCAGGAAGCTGCCTATGTCTCCACGAATGGACCGGGCACCTTCTCCGGTCAGGTCGGTGAGAGTGTGACGTTCGACAATGCCGTTGCCACGCTCCAATCCGACAACGGCATCGTCGGATCAGTCGATGCAGCTGACGAGTTCTATCATCAGCAGGTGGTCACCTACGACCCCGGCTCGATCATTTTTCAGCCGGATGATGTGCTTTACACTCCGCCTCCGATTTGTATCAACCTTCCCAACCTGGGGGGACTGCCAGGTGCTAATGTCGGTCGACAGAAGTTGACTGAGAACACTAGCCCTGTTCCTCAGGATCGGGTCTTCGTCAACTACAGTCACTTTGCAGGAACGCCTCTCGCACCGGGAGGGGTTGATGTGAATCGAGTGACCCCCGGTTTTGAGAAGACCTTCTTCAACGGGCTGATGTCCATCGAAGTGCGGGCACCGTTCGCTTCCACTCTCAGCAGCGATTACACGGCCGGCATGTTCGGCAACAACAAAGAGACCGAGTTCGGCAACATGGCAGGTTGGTGGAAGACGCTGCTATGGGAAGATCAGACCAAGTCGATTGCGGCTGGTCTCGGTGTCTCACTGCCGACAGCCAACGACGTATTCATCAGAGATAGCAACGGGACCAATCTGCTGGCTGTCGACAACGAGTCAGCACACTTCCTGCCGTATGTCGGCGGCGTCTGGCTTCCCGAGCCACGGATGTTCATTTCGGGTATCTGTCAATTCGACGTCGACACGAGTGGCAACTCGGTTCGACTGACCGATTACGTTCTCGGCCAGCCAACGGGCCATCTGCAGGATGTCGGCCGTCCTGATGATGCGGATTACGTGTTCGTGGATGTCCAGTTTGGCTACTGGATGTATCAGAACAATTATGGAACCGGCTTCATCAAAGGTTTCGCACCGCTGGTGGAACTCCACTACAACCGTGCCATGGACAACGGGGATAGTGTGATCGCGAATGTGAACGGAACAACCATCGTCGCACAATCAACACAGAGAACCGACCTGTTCAACGGCTTGGTCGGTGCACAAGTGCTGCTCAAGCACAACGCCAGCGTGTCACTCGCATACACCACTCCCATCGGCAACAACGACACGCAATTCGACGGCGAGTTTCGCGCGACACTCAACTGGTACTTCGGTGGCCTGCACAACGGGGGCACCCCAAACCTTCGTGGGCTGGGGATTCGTCAGTAATCCGCCCCGCACCCAACGACCCAATCCCAGACACGTTAAAGACTCAAGACAAGCTCAATCGCTCGTCCCAGGAGGGGAGACGCTTCACTATGGCTCGTTACTCAATCGCATTCTTGGCTCTGCTTTCGATCATCGGTGCAGCTGCAGCGGTTCCCTTGACCGCTCAGGAGACCGATCAACTGGTCGCACAGGGATGTCCCACCTGCCCGTCTGGGGGCCAACCGTCCTATGAATACTCCACACCAACGGAGGAGTATTACATGCCCGGTCCCTCGATGGAGGGGATGTCCAGCGAACCAACTCCGATGGACATGACTCCCTTGGATTCGGGGTCATCGACTGGAGTTCCGCCGGCTCCGGGACAGTCGACGGACAATTTTACCCCGCAGTTTGATCAGGGAATGCAGGGGCTGAATTCACAACCTCCCGCAATGGCGACCCCGACATTTAACCCGTCGATGGGGGGCGGTCAAACGTCGACAGCCGCCACATCCCCCGAAGCAGCCGCCCCAAACATGATCGGTGATCTGTTCGGTGGTTCCTACAGCGGTTACGTACCAATTCGGGTTGACCGTTTCTTCGCCACAACCAGTTCGCCGATTTCCGGTCCCGCGATTGACTCGATGTCACCCCTTTCACTGTCGGCCAGCAGCGTGCCGATCCATCCGGATCTGATTGTCAGCCGGACTCGTGGTGGAACGTCGCTTATGACCTTCCCTATGGAGCCCGTCGATTTCGCAACGGTCGATTCTCAGGCGGCCATTGTGTCGGCAAATCCGGCACTCGTTGGTTCAAACCTAGCGATTGTCAATAACCCGGATGTTCAGGACCGGGCTCAGATGGTTGGTGAAGCAATTCATGGCCCCGGGACTTCAACTTATGTCGCGAGTGAGTCAGACGTTGAGGTGATCTCTCACGACGCCCTGCTCGGTGGTGAATACCTCCCCACCTGGGCCTATGACTATACCGTTCTCTCCGAGGTTGCGGGGATTTCCAATCCGGGTGCCATGCCGGGGGGGAATGTGGGCCGTCAGAAGATCGCTGAGAACTCGAGTCCACTTCCACGAGATCGTGTCTACGTCAACTACAGCTACTTTAACAACACTCCACTCACGAGTGACGGCATCGACGTCAACCGGGTGACTCCCGGCTTTGAAAAGACTTTCTTCGGCGGTGACATGTCGATCGAAGTACGGGCACCGTTTGCCACCACGCTCGACAGTGATCTCCTTTCAGGAGCCTTGGGAGACACCAGCACCACAGAGTTCGGGAACATGACCGTCTTCTTCAAGGCACTGTTATGGGACGCCGGCTACGAAGCGATCTCCGCTGGTTTGGGTGTGACCATTCCGACAGCAGACGATGTGAGCCTCGGCAATGTCCTGCGGGTGAAGAACGAATCGGTCCACTTCCTGCCCTTCATCGGAGCCTTGTTCCTGCCGACGGAGCGGTTGTATATCCAAAGCTTCCTGCAGGCTGATATCGATCCGAACGGAAACACATTCCAGTTCTCAGACTTCACCGCAGGTGTTCCCTCGGGGAATCTCCGGACAATCGCTCGTCCCAACGACGGTGACTATGTGTACTTTGACGTGGGTATCGGCTACTGGATCTATCAGGCTCCGCTCTGTGGGGGTGCCTGCGGGACCGGGGGTTGTGGCGACCGTCATGGTTGGGTCCGTGGCATCGCTCCCACGCTCGAACTGCACTACAACGGGACGATGAATGCCTCAGACACGGTCCTCGTGCAACAGGGGCCGACCGCATACACCATCGGCAATGGTCGTCAGAGCAATCTCGACATCTGGAATATGGTACTTGGTGTCAACTTCGACCTCCGTCGCAATGCAGTGCTGACATTGGCATATGCGACTCCCTTGTCAAACAATGGCCGTGAACAGTTCGACTCCGAATTTCGAGTTATGTTCAACTGGTTCTTCGGCGGACCAGACCGCGTTGCCAGCTGCCACTTCTGAGACATCGATAGACGCGAAGGACGCTGCATTCAGCCACGCAGTTCAACTGTGTGGCTGAATGCACTCTTTGACCGAGAGGAGTCACCCTTCACGCAGCTGACTACTTTGCTTGCGGCAGTCGGATGGTGGTCATGACCGGGTAGTGGTCAGAGTAGCCGATGTGATCACGATCGTCGTCGTCCGGCCATGTGTAGCTCGTGCCGTACAGCCTTCGCTCGTGGGTCATGATCTCCGGCCGCACCACGGATGAACTGTCCCATTCGATCCCCGCCTGATCCTGCAATTGTGGGTTGATGAAGATGTGATCGAAGCCATTGTACTCGACACGCTGCTTGTCGAGATTGTTGTAGGGCAGGGTCCACCGTTCCTTGAAGGGGATGCTCTTCAGCGTGTTCGTCATGTCGTGCTGTTCCAGGTAGACAACCGAGGCATCCGTGTCATCGTCGTTCAAGTCGCCACCGATGATGATGGGGACGGGCTTCCCTTCGTAGACGGGAATCTGATGGTTGACGAGTTCGCTGACCACACGCGCACAGCTCATTCTCAGGTCTTCACCCCCTTCAAACCGGCTCTTCCAATGGTTGACGATGACATACAACGGCTCACCGTCGATCGAAAATCGAGAGACGAGGACACCGCGATAGAAGTCGGGAACCTCAAAGCTGTATGACAGAAACGGACGGCGTGAAATGATGGCGACATCAATGCCGCGATCGTCGGTTTCCTCGCTGAGTTCGAAGTAACGGTAGCCCATATCCGCCAGGTGTTTTTCGCACAACTCGCGAAGCAGCCCCCGGTTCTCGACCTCCATCAGCCCGACGATGTCCGCATCGAGTTGTCGAATGATCGTGGCATCCTTTTCCAGCTTTTCCTGGACATGTTCCGGCAGAAACACATCGGAAGTCGGGACCCGCTTGTCGACATACTGGTCGAAGAGATTTTCGACATTCCAGAACGCGACGCGCAATTCCTCTGCCTGAGCAATGTCACAGTTGATGAGAGGAACGCATCCCAGCAGGGCAGTGATGATTCCCAACAGACGGAGCGACCGATGTGAACGATCAACGACACATCGGTGTAAAAAGATATCCAGATGGGCGGGGCAACATCGCATGAAGACGTCCTTCGACAGAGCAATCAGAAAGATTGCTCATCCTAGTCTGTCGAGCGGACACGCGGGAGTGACGAGAGAGAATCGTATTCATCCACGCTCAGGAACAGCACGTCGAGTCATCGAAAGTCTTCGACCGGGGCATCCATCGTAAGACTCTCTGCGTCAGCAGGCTCTGCGGATTGGAGTGAGAGTCGCTCCGGTTCCGGAGATCGACCGAGCAGTCGCGACAGTCGGCTCGTTTCGCGTTCTTGAGGTTCCGGAGGTGCTGCGATGGCGGACGATTGCACAACAGGCTCGTTCTGAAAACGGCTGACACCTGTGGTCGGCGATGAGCGATCGCGCTTGGGTAACAGATCGAGTCCCATGAAAGGGGCTCGTGAGTTACTATCCATCTGGAAGAAGGTACGGCCAACCTGACAGCCGGACAGCCCCAGACTTGCCAGCAGCACCAGCAGGCGGAGCCATTCAGATCGAACTTTTGGAAAGCGGGATCTCATCCATGATCTCCCGAAGGAATCCGTTGAGGTTGTGAGGACGATCGCAACGTCATGCTGCGCGTTCGTTCATGATTGGAAACTGTCACAAGCCGATTTCCGGATCCTCATCGTCAATATTCATCGAATCGACCATTTCAGGTTCCCATTGATCGGGCACTCCGCCAAAGCTTGGGATGGAAAAGGCCCCTTCACTTTCAGGATGTGATTGACATCCGGCCCCAGTGAGGAGGAGCAGAAGGGCAACGACCCGAACGATTTGTGTCAGATGTTGACGCATGAATACTTGACCCGGAACGGGCCGGCAATGTGTCCTTCGATGAGAAACGGAGAGAAGGCGCGTGTCATAGCAGGAATCGAAACGGGGGGAAACCCCGGATTTCTGCGTTTTCAGCCAGCAAGCGAGATAGTCTCAACCGTTATTGAGGCTTAGTCGCCGGGCAGCGATTCCGTGGTTTCGAATCGCACTTGGGCAATACGGCGGCGGATATCGTAGTGGATGCGTTCATCCCACTCGGCCCAGATGTGGCCTTGAGTGTCGATCGTGGCGTTGTAAGGCGGACCACCAGCAACCTGGAACCCGTACTTCGGATCGCCGAGATCGATGTTCTCGACGCGCGGTTCATCTGCCCAATGCCGCCAACTGAGGAGATGCCGGGTGTAGTAGTTTGTTGCCCGTCTGACGTTCGGGGGGAGTTCCCCTGCGCGTTGTCCATGCTTGACTCGCCCTAGTGAGGACGGGTCCAGAAAGACTACATGCTCGAGCGGAACAACCGGATCGACTGCGAGTTTTTCGCAGACCTCACGAGCTGTGTGCCCGCCCCAACTGTTACCCACGATGATCAATCGTTCATGAGGATGTTGAGCATGATAATCGCGAACACTCTTGGCGATTCCTTCTGCCATGGGTGGGTCGGGAGCGTTGATCTCCCCGGTTCGGGTGCCGTTCCAGTTGAAGTACTCCGCCGAGACATGATCGTACTGTCTTAGATCGTTCCGGAGACGGTACATCCCACTGTTGCCCCCTCGGCCTGACGTACCTTCGATTTGTTTGGCAGAGGGGTCGGAGACGAAGCCACCGATAAGGATGACATGAATCGGTGACGACTCGATGGCGACACGTCCGGGTGTCTCCGCGCCAAATGCGGTCGCCACAACCAGCATCATGACCAGGCCATTCACCACGGCAGCTTTCTCCTTTCGAGATGTGAACCATGTCCTATAGCACGGTCAATGCGTGAAAGGGAAGAGCGATTTGATCCGTGGCTGGCTGAGGATGGCGCGCGACTCTGCGGGTCTGGCAGAGTTGTGCAACTACGAAGACCTCGGCGCAGGCATGCATCCTAGCGAGTCGCGATGACGTTTCTCGACAAGAATCAGCATTGTCGGGAAATCGATCGAAGTCCGCTGCGGTCGCAGTGCTAGTGTGGAGTGACAGGCACAAATGCCTGACTGCTAAACACCGGACAAAAACGTCGGGAGTGTGACAATGGGTAAATTCAAATCACTGGTCACCGGAGCATTACTGGGCGCGGGGAGCATGTATGTCGGGTTGCAATATCACGTGTTGATGGCCCCCGAAGGCATGATGATGGTGCCACGATCGCCTCAGGCGAGTTTACAGGAAGCGTACGTCGACATCCGTACCTGGGATGCCAAGACTTGGTCCGCTCGACCTCGCCTTTCGCTCGCGGTCACCGAGTACGGCAGGGCTGACTTGATTGCAGAAGGGGCGAAACAGGGAGTCCTCGACAAACTACGAAATGCTTTCACGCCCGTTCCGGAGCAACTGGGCGAAGCACGGAGCGGCTGGGAACCAGCGGAAGCTTCCGGAGTTCCTTCACCTATTCCGGACAGCCAGCGTACGCAGCCCTCGGAAGACCAGACGCCTGTCCGAAAGGGCTTCCTGCCATTGGCGGACCTGTTCCGTGGAGACAGTGGGGAAACCGACCGAGGGATTGACCGTTCGGTCATGCCTGAAAGTGATTCCCGCACAAAGGTTCAACCTGCTGCCCAAACGACTCCACCGGAAGTCGAATTCCTCCCGCCGCCCGATGACATCGAACTGGGATCACCTTCTCAGTTTCCCGAGAATCTCAGGAACCCGGCGCGGCAGACCGATGCCAAGGAGATTCTGCCGGAGCAAAGTGCGGACAGTCAGCAGAAATGGGAACCTGTCAGCCTGCTCCCCGACAGTCTGCGGGATCAGGCAGTCTTGAAGTAACCCCGGTGAGAAGGGTGCGAGTGTGGGTGGACACACTCGCAGATACTCCCCAATCGGTGCTCTGATTTTCACGAGCGCCGATTGGGGAGCGAGGGGGCAACAACATCTCAGGGCAGAGGTGTGGCAGGTAGGGGGTGAGCCTGCAGCATGTCGAAGACCGATTCCGGATCTGGGTTCAGCGACCCCACCACTCCAGACAATGTTGACTGGAGCGGGACCTCGCTCGCACCCTGCCAGGCATTTGTGACGGCTGTCACTTCTTCTGCTGTCAACAGGCGACCGTGGCGTCGCATGTGAGACAGCAACTCTCGTGCTGCTGTGTCCCGCAAGTCGGCATCGAACGCAGGTGCGAGAATCACGTCAAGCAATCGTCGCTGGACACTCGGTTGTCCGATTGCTCCCAACGCGATGATCGCATCGCGACCAGCAACCGGATGGTTGATCGTCTCCGACAGCGGTTCTTCGGCCGGAGCAAGGTTGAACACGGAAGCGAGTTGACTCTGTCCGATGTACCGCAGCGCAGAAGCGGCCGCTTCGATCCGAGCCTGGTGCTGCTCCGAGGTGAGAGGTGGGGCATTCACTTGAGCCAGGACGGGATCGAGTTGGCGCTGCCAGTCATCCGCTTCACCTCCTGTCGAGACGAAGCCACTGGCTGGGACATCGTGCAGAAACCGCTCCATGTCGAATCGTGCAGGTTCCGGCGCTGCGATGACCAGCGGAACGCCGGCGGTTCGTGAGTCTGCCCGGAAGTTGGCTACGGTTTGAGTCAACTCCCAGCGAATCGTGTTGGGATGGAGCACTGCGAGAGCGAGATCCCCGTGCTCAATCGCCTGGTTAAATCCCTCACGCCCTGTCTTGGCAACGGAGGTCGTGAATCCGAGGCGGTTCAGCATGCTGGCCGTGTCGACGCCGCGTCGGACGTTGGGATCGATGATCACGCTTCTCGGTCCCCCTTCATCCATCAATGATCGGGACAGGATTTCAATGACGCGTGATGCGTGGGGAAAGCTCTCACTCGGAGCGATTCCCAACACGGCCATCGCAGCCGCAAACTGCACGCGATCATTCGGAAAGTCGAGAGCGGCAATGATGGCTGGTGGTCGATCGGTCGATCGAACAAGTTGATCGCGAGTCCCGATCTCGCTGAGTACGCTGAGTGCGACAAGAGCGGAAGCCGGATTGCCGTTCTCAACGGCTAGCCACAGAGCTGACTCCGTGAGACCCGGACCGCTGACGAGGGCCAGCTGATGAGCCGTGCCGGGTCCCTGCGGAGGGGCCTGATCCCAGCCGGCCCGAATGCGTTCGTGTGCCATCGTCGTCGCCAGAAACAAGGCTCGGTATCGCACATTCTCCGGCGACATCAACATTGCCTGTCGGGCCAGACGCTCAGCCATGAAGGTCGAGGCGTTCAGAGGAGTGGTCGTTGTGCCGACGAGTCGGTTTTGTTCAGGGTCCCAGGACCAGACCGTCAACACCCCGTCGATGTCGGAAGCCCAATCGTACGCGCCACGAAAGTGGACGATGGCACGGTCAGCGATTTCGGCAGTCGCACCAACTGGGTCCAGTTGATTGAACAGGTGAGCATCCCCAAATCGAATTCGAGAGATCGCCTGCAACGCGGTCGACTGCACGACCGGAGGCTGATCGACAGCTAAAGCGGGATACCATAAGCGGGGGACAATGTCCTCATTTCCCAGCCAGCCGAGTGCCTCAATGGCGATTGCACGAGTTCCCGGATCCGGAGCCTCGATCGCTCCCAGCAACGGGTCGATGGCTGCAGGACCATACTTGACCAGCGTGAGCAAGAGCAAGTCGTAGGTGTCCTGGTGATCTGATCCGGACAGACGTTGAAGCAATTCCGGAATTGCATTCGGACCGTAGTGTTTGAGGTCCCGGATGGCCTGTTCCCGTTCGCGTGGATCGCCGCTCAACGCAACCATGATCTCATCGAAACGAGCCGGGTCGTTCAGCTGGTTTCCCGCAGCGGCCTGTAATCGGCTGAGCAATTCCTGTGAGAGTGGTCGCAGGTCCTCGTCATTGGCAAGTCGCAGGAATGTTGCCGTGCCATGTTCGTCGCGCAGTCGCAGCAGCGTCTCGTCATCGGGCTCCTGTTCCAGCAGGGTTGTGAGATAACGATTCGCCAGATCCGGACGGGCCACGCGCACCATCAGGAGGACTGCGTCAAAATATTCGTCAGCGGTTTGCGGTTCTTTGGCCAGAATCGAAGGAGACTCCGAGTCGACGAACTCAGCGTTGTCCTGAGCGTACACTCGCTCACTGATGATCGTGTGAGACAACGCCAGACAGAAGAGAGTGACGAGAAGAATTCGAGTCATAACGGCACCTGCCGGGATGCGGGTGGTGAATGATCGTTTTGAGGAGTATCAGTACTGTTCACACCATTTCATCCGGTCGCACGACCGCTGGAAATGGCAAACTCAATGCGAACCGCAAGGTTTTTCAGATGTGCGATTCGCGCAGCAAAGCCGCCTGGCTGACGGCGCGGCCTGTATCGAGTGTATCGCACTGTGAGATCGATCGCCTGCACTCGGTCGTCTCAGCAACATGGGAAGCTCAGCGAATCGCCAGCATGAGCGCGTTGCAACTTACCCGGACGTCATGACCTCCGTCTGCATGATGATCGCCGGAACATCTCTGCTTGACCGCATGGTTTGCGTCACCGATAATGTCGGTAACTCAATGACGAGCCGGCCATTCCCCCCAATGGAGGCGACGATGTGCCGCGCATTGCTCTATCTGATCCTGGTAACCGCCATCTCAGGCGTGACAACAACCGTTCATGCTGACCCTCATGGTCACACCTATCCCAAGGTCCGCACATTTTCCGGCGGCTACTACGGGCCAACTCAAGCTGAGTATCAATACCAACATCGATATGGGCGACCGTGGCATGGACAGAACGGTCTCCATGCGGGACACGGACATTATCACTCAGGTGGATATGGAGCCGGATTTGGTGCGACGATTGGCGGTTGGGCCTATCCGTCATACGGCTTCTCGTCGTACGTCTCTCCTTTTGGACTGGGAGTGACAGGCTACGGAGGATATCCGACGACTTATGGCTACTGGCCGGGATTCGGTTCTCCGTACGGATGGAATGGCTACTACCCGGCACCGCCTCCTGTGGTGGGCAGTCTGACATCGCCAACCGCACCGCAATTTGTGTCTCCGCCGACGCCGGGTAATCCGGTTCTCAATGACGCCTGGCAGGAGAACGTTCAGCAGTGGGAGCAACCACTGGATGCGTTGCCAATCATCAAGAACAAGCGACCAACTTTGCCCCCGTCATCGCCTGCTGCTCAGGCACGCAGCATTCAGCGTCAGCATCATGGCGATCTGTTGCTTCAGAACCTGGAGTATTTTCAGGCCTCACAGCGGTATCGGGATGCGATTGCAGCAGCTGCCGATCGTGCGGAACCCCATCTGCATCTGGCGATTGCCTTCGCCGGGATGCGTGATTTTGAAAAGGCCGTCCATGAGTTGAAGGTGGGCCTTTCGCTCGATCCCACCTGGCCCGAAAGTGGAGTCACGTTGGATGCCTTGCTGCGGCCTGAGAACACCATCGGCAAGATGCAGTTGAAGCAGGCGATCGCAGAGTGGACGCTCCAGGATGTCCGCAACCCGGACCGATTGTTTCTGCTCGGAGCTGTTCTGTTCCTCGATCATGAGGCAGAGAAAGCTCATCAGATTCTCGAAACGGCAGCCCGGCTGAGTGGCATGCAGGAGTACCTGGCCGTGTTTCTGAAGGACGGAAACGTAGTCGTACCAGCCGGCGCACAAGCCCCTGTTGAGAATGATATTCCGTCCCCGGTCCAGCCTACGCCTGCGGACACTGTCCCGAATGTCTCAAGCGATCTGGAAGAGACACCTCAGCTTCCGGTCCTTCCTCCGATCGAAGCCCCGACACTATCAGCACCTCAAGACACGTCATCTCCGATGCCTGAGATTAGCGGTCCGGCCTTTCCGGAGTGAACCGATCGAATGCTTACTGCACGTCGAGTTCTGTCACAGCGTTAATGCCCGACTCATGAGCAGACATCTCGATGGAGACCTCCATTGTTTCGCGGAACAGGTCCCGTGATTGCGTGGTGTGTTTCTCTTCCCGCAGATCGCGGACCGTCCATTTGGCGAGGCCGAACGGGACGTCATCACTGCGCCAAAGTTCGGCTTCGTTCGTCGAACGTGTCTCTGCACTCTCAACGGTCATCGCGCCACGAAGGGGAATTGCGGAAACGATCCCCATGGGAATGTCCGTCTGCTGCGGTGTGTCGGAATCTGCCTGGAGTTCGCGGTAGTGACGCAGGTAGGAGACCAGCGGGTAGATCTGAAACACTCCCGATTCAATCGGTTCTGGATCCTCCTCGCCAATCACTCGATATCCCCGCACGACGGGAATGAACGAGACGAGGATGTTCGCATCATCATTCACGCGACCGAGGATCGCACGTTCGGGGACCAGGATTTTGTAGATCCGGTTACCGCCCGGGCCAGGCTCCAGCAAGGCGGCCGGTTGAGCGGTGACGACCTTGATTTCGATCCAGCGGCACGGAACGACTTCACCATTGATGGTCTCGTCACTGGTTCCGACGGATTTGATGGTCAGGTGACGCGTCCACTCGAGGGTGAGGTCACCTTCGGTCGAGTTGGGACGTCTGACGAGTTGGGAGTACGTCCCCTCGTAGCGCACCCACGATCCATCAGGTGGCAGGTTCCAGATGAGACCCTGAGCCTGGACATGATTGACAGCGACAACGCTGAGTAAGGCAGCGGTAATAGACAAAACTCGTAATCGCATCAGGCTCTCCCGGGCTCGGATCGACGCACACCCCTGTTTTTATCGGCTGTTGACCGTCTGTGACCTTGCAGAGAACGGTCGATCCTCTGCGGTTCAGTCTCTCATAGACATTGAGGACAGGCAAGACCCTCCTGGTCGACAAATGAAATGGAGAGTTTCCGCGATCGCAAGCTACGGATTTTTCGTCGTCCGGACAGCTCAGCAGCTTTCGTCCAAGTTTCTTGGTTCCTAGACTTGGGGCATCCCTGTCCTTGAGATGTTGGAGAACACGAATGGGTCAACGCTTGCCAATCCGGTGGGTCGTGAATGTACTGACGGCTGTCGCAGTCGTAGCGATTAGTCTGTCCCATGTGACCATCGCCGATGATGCGGAGGAGATCGATCTCTCTGTCTACTACGGATTCAAAGATCTGGAGATCTTCAAACTGGAGCAGCGGTCTCACTCGATGTTGCCGGGTGACTTCAACCATGATGGGTTGACGGACCTGGCCCTGGTCGACAACAGCCACAGTCGGATCGACCTGCTCATCCAACGTCAGGCCCCGACGGACAAGGACGAGCCAGCCACCGATGCTGATGTCAACCAGATTGAAGAACACTGGCGGTTCAAGCACGAGAAGATTCCTGTCGACCGTGAGGTCTCGGCATTAACCGTTGGCGACTTCAATGGCGATGGACGTACCGACCTGGCGTACTTTGGTGAACCGGATCGATTGATTGTTCGGTTTCAGTCCGAGTCGCCTCTCTGGGATCAGAAGCGCGAGGTTCGACTGGCGGATGTCGAAGGTCAGTCATGGGGGATTGCAGCGGGCGACCTCAATCATGACGGCAGGGACGACATCGCTGTCCTCGGTAAACAGGTGACGTATGTGATCCATCAGACCGAACCCGGGGAGTTCGCGACACCCGTGGTCATCCGCAACACGGCCGAGCGTGTTGGGTTGGCGATGATCGGTGATCTGGACGGTGACGGACGGAATGACCTGTTCTATATGGCGGGCGATGGAGACGAACGGAGTGCTTCCGCGCGATTGCAGAACGAGTCCGGCAATCTCGGCCCGGAGATCCGCTTTGAGCTGGAAGACATTCGCGGTCTGATTCTGTACGACCTCGTGGAAGGTGCGGGAAAGGAAGTGGTCACGATAGACGGCACAACCGGCCGCGTGCGAGTCGCGCAGTTCTCACGTGAGAGTGACCTTAGAGGCGAATTGGATGTTCGACTCGTTCAATATGGTTTTGGTGAGTCCGGCAGTTCAAAAGGTCGTGATCTGGCGACCGGTGATCTCAACGGCGACGGTTTGACCGATGTCGTTGTCACCGATCCACGAGCGGCTCAGTTGATTGTGTTCCTGCAGCATCCGAACTTTGGTCTCGATCTGGGGACTGCCTATCCAAGCTTTTTGGGTGTCGAGCAGATTCGCGTGTCGGACATTGATGGAGATGGGAATGCTGAGGTCTTTGTCCTGAGCAACGAAGAGAAATCCATCGGCTATTGTCAGTTCGAGAATGGCCGGCTTTCATTTCCTCAGGCACTGCCCGTGACTGGAGAGCCGGTTGCGTTTGAGATGGCGGACCTCGACCGCGATGGAATCGAAGAGTTGCTCTATCTCTGGGAGCCACAGCGAAAGAAGTTCGCTCTGAACCGGCTCACTCGACAGACTGATGGAGATTGGAAAACGGACCTGTCGGGAAATGACACCGAGTATGGCAGTCTGTCAAATGAGCCGACATACATGCAAAAGCTCGATGCGAATCAGGATGGCATGCCTGATTTCCTGTTGTTGTCGAGCAATGGTCGTGCTCCCACGTTGCTGGTGACCGATGCAGACGGTGTCCCACGAGTAGCGGAGACCTCCGGCGGACTGCAGTTGGGAGACGTTGAGCGAGGGGCCGTCTTCTCGGGCAAACTTGGTGAGCCGGTCACACTCGTTGCACAGGAGAACTTTGCTCGCAACGTGCTGCTGGACGAAGAGAATCGCTGGCAGGTACTTGATCAATATAACCCGGTGGAATCGGATGCAAAAATCAAAGGGGTCGCGACCCTCGACCTCGACGGACAGCCGGGCAACGAACTGGTGCTGATTGACACGGGAGTCAACAAGCTCCGGATCTTCCGCAAGGAGGGGGAGCTGTATCAGCCTTGGGAGCAGGTTGATTTGGGATCATTCCCCTACATTGCAGCAGAAGTTGCTGACCTGAACGCGGACGGACGAGACGATCTGCTCATCTTCGGAGAGCAGCGGTTTCTTACGCTCTACGCTGGCCAGCGACCACCTGAACTGAAAGACGTAATGACGTTTGAATCAAAGCTGGACGATGTGTTCCTCAACGATCTGGCAGCAGGGGATCTCAATGGCGATGGCGAACCAGACATCGCAGCGTTCGATCTGCGAAAGCACAATGTTGAGATCATCACGCCGCGTGGAGATCAGCTGGCACACGGTATCAACTTCAAGGTCTTTGACGAGAAGAGTTTCAGCCGTCGCGGCGGCGGCGGGGCTCAACCACGCGAGGGTGTGGTTGCTGACGTAACAGGTGACGGATTGAATGATCTGATTCTCCTCGTCCACGACCGCGTGCTCGTCTATCCACAGGATGACGGGAACTCATCGGATGCCGAGCAAGGTACTGATTGATTGGAATGATCGTCTGTTGACAAGTTTTCTTACATTGACTGTGGAGTCGTGATGGCAGATTGGGAACGGATTGCAGCGGTCAACGAGTTGGCGGACGGCGGCCGCAAGTCGGTCATTGTGGATGAAACACCCGCGCTCCTGCTGAATCTGGGCGGGACCTACTACTGTATCGAGGACGTCTGCACGCATGACGGTCAGCCGTTGACTGACGGGCCGATTGCTGAGGGGCAGATTGAATGCCCCCGACACGGGGCTCGCTTCAACGTTTCGACGGGTGCCCCCACATGCATGCCTGCGACCGAACCGATCCGAACATTCATCGTCGATGTACGTAATGACGGAATCTATGTATCGGCGGACTGATGATCCGTTTCAGGCTGCTTTCATCTGACGGTTGGCCTTTGGGAGACGAATGACGAACGTGCTGCCTGCACCGGGGCCATCACTGGCTGCTTCCAGGACTCCGTCGTGGTCACGAATGATTCGGTGACTGATGGCCAATCCGAGGCCCGTCCCCTTGCCGGTGTCTTTGGTCGTGTAGAACGGCTCGAACAGGTGTTCCAGCACTTCGGGTGTCATTCCACAACCATTGTCCTTGCAGACGAGTTCGATCACATCCGGCAGTTCACGTACAGCAATCGAGACTTCACCGCCCGGATTGGTGGCATCAAGGGCGTTGGCGATGATATTTAATGCCACCTGCTTGATCTCTGATCCGTTGACGTAAGCATAGTGCGGCTCAATGACGTCCAATTTGATCTTCCGATCTCGGAACTTGCCGACATGTTGCAGCATGGCGACGACCTCTCGGATGATCGCAGTAACGTCGTATTGATTCCGTTCTGAGTCTTTCCCGCGAGCAAAGTCAAGTAGCTTCTCTGTGATCTTCCGGCATCGTGAAGATTCCGTCCGCATCATTTTGAGGTACTCGCCCACAATCTCAGCATCCGCATCGTCCGCGTCCTTGAGCAGACGGGAGAGCCGAAACTGGAGACCTTCGGCAGCGGTCGAGATTGCGTGCAGCGGGTTGTTGATCTCGTGGGCGACCCCGGCGGCGAGAAAGCCGACACCGGCGAGCTTGGCCGACTGGACGAGCTGGCGGGACTGTTGCTGAACTTCTCGGTCCAGGTCCGCTGTGACCGATTGAAACCGTTCCGTCATGTGGTTGAAGGCAACCGCGAGATGAGAGATTTCATCGTGTGTATTGTGTTCGACACGATAGTCAAAGTCACCGGCTGCTACGCGGCTGGCTCCCCGATGCAGCGCGCGAATCGGTTGCACGATGCCTCGGTACGAACTCCAGGCCAGGAAGAGAAACATCGACAGGACCAGCAGGCTGATGCCTCCGACGAAGGCCAGGTGGGCCCGGTAGTCTCGCTGGGCCGTTTTGAGCCGGGGCTGCATATTCTCCAGAGGTTCCATGAGCTCCAACTCATGCATGGCATCCTTCATCTGGGTCACCAGTTTGATCATGTACAAGGCCATTTCGCCATGGCGGCTCTTATCAGCCAACAGAGAAACGCTTTTCTCATAGTCGTCGAGAATCTGTTTGATGCGCTCGCGCAGCCGCGAGTAGGACCGCCGCTGCCTTTGAAGATCGTCCGGCGCGAATGGTTGCTGAGAAAGTTGATCAAAATACTCAGCAAGGAGTCGATAGTGCTCTTCGACCTGACCGCGAACGTTGTCCAGTGCAGCCTGGGCTTCCTTTCGCTGCCGTTCGTAGATCAGCTCAACTTTGTCCGGTTGATCGCGGGCCTGTAATTCAAGATGCAATGGCTCGATCAGTGAGATGACCGAACCGACCAATCGCGCGTTACGGGGGGCAGACTCGATGACTTCGAGGTCCTTGACGGTCCTTCGATAGTTGGATAGACCCGAAATGCTGCTGATCGCCAGCAACCCCAGCATGATCAGCAGAACGCCCAGACCGGCGACCATCTTGCGACGAATTGAACGCGTGAGCAGCACGGGTAACCTCCTTGTCCCCTCGATTCTCGTGCAGAACGTAGGATATCAGCTGGTCGGTTTTGCAGAAATAGGGAACGGACGGTCCTGCCTGGGTAAATCGCGACTGCGGTCGAATGTGGTTCAGGTGAGCGACGTGCCGGTGGTGGCTCGTCTTTCCTCGATGAGTCCGTTCATCAGTGCATCAATAGCCTTACCGTATTCCCGTAATGCTTGTGAGCGACGTTTTTGGCTCAACGCCTCCCGAGACTTCGCGACCGAATCCTCGTATGTTTTCCAGTCGACACTCCAACCGTCCTCTTTGGCCGTCCTCTGCAACTCGACTGCCAGGCTTGCCAGTTCACTCAACAGGTCCTTCACAGGACGGGCAACGTGAGAGCGGTAGGGGACTCCGTTTCCTGGCTCCATCGCGTCGTCCGGGAGAGCGGTGCGAATCTGGTAACTCTCTTTCCAGGCGAATAGTGACATCACGATGCCGCCGAGTGCAGAAACTCCAAAAATACTCAAACCGGGCACAAAGTATTTTGCCAGTGTGAGTGTCGTTCCGCAGACCAGTCCCACACCGAACAGCCAGAACCACAGCAGCCACTTCCAGCTGAGAGTGTTGCGGACCGGAACGGGGACTTCGACCGAGAGGGTGGTGACATTACTCGGCAACTGCCCGATCCGAATGACGATGACAGTGCAGTTATCCGTCCCGCCTCGCAGGTTGGCGAGATTCACAAGCATGCGGCAAGCCGCTTTGGGAGGTAAATCGCGGACAATCGTGGCAATTTCACCGTCGGTCACGTGTGCTGTCAGGCCATCGGAGCAGAGAACGAACACATCATCTGCGAACACCGGGATGGGACCTTCAACGTCAACTTCAACCTGTGGTTCCGGGCCCAGGGAGCGAGTAATGACGTTGCGATGCTCCTGTAGCGAGATGTCCTCCGGTTTCAGGCGTCCTCGGCGTTCCAGTTCCCATTGCAGACTGTGGTCGAATGTCAGCTGATCGATGCGATCTCGACGAACTCGATAGACGCGGCTGTCTCCCACATGGCCAATGACAGCTCCCTTTGCAGACAGTGCAAGGGCGGAACACGTTGTCCCCATCCGTTGAAAGTCGCGATTCTGACTGCCACGGGCATTGATTGTGGAGTTGGCGTTCTCCACAGCGGAGCGCATAGCCTTCTGAACGTTGCCGCCGTTTGACTTGAGGAACGAGTGTGGCACCATGTCTGCAGCCAGTTTGCTGGCTAGCTCACCGACTGCGTGGCCTCCCATACCGTCCGCGACCACAAACAGGTGGCCCCGATCCCGAAAGACCTGCTCTTCCCGGGCGAGGTGAGCAGCGCACGTATCCTCATTGTTCTGTCGGCGCATACCGACATCGGTTTTGGCAGCAAACTCGACGACCTGCTCCCACCGCATGGAGAATACCGCTTGAGAAATGAGAGATGGGGCCCGCATGGTTATCCTACACTGACACACTGCCTGAGGCCAACCGAACGCCGGAGAAGTCTCTTTCTGACAGCCATCGACCGAAAGACTGACCCACCAATGGGTTTGGGAGCATCAATCTGATCTTGGCAGGTCATGGGGATCGACCTAGAATCTCCACCCCATCCTATGCCACCTCGGATCGGACGACTTTCTGTTCGCTCCTCCCATCCATGATTAGTTTTCGATTCCCTCTGGCAGTCTGTCTGCTGCTGTTCGCTGTCTGCTCGTTGAGTGGATGTGTCAGCCGCCGGATGACGATCCGCTCCGACCCGCCGGGGGCCCTGGTCGAGTTGGATGGGGAACGGATCGGTTACACGCCCACGTCTCTTGATTTCACGTATTACGCGACTCGAGAGGTCAGGCTCTCAAAACCGGGGTTCGAAACGTTGACCATTCAGCAACCTGTGCCTCCCCCCTGGTATCAGATTCCGCCGCTCGATTTCGTGTCGGATAACTTCCTGCCGATGCAGGTGACGAATCGGCATGACTTCACCTACCGGCTGACCCCACAGGCCTTTGTCAGCGAAGAAGAGTTGCTCGACCGTGCGGGGGGAATCCGCACGCAGTCACAACTCGCCCAGTGAGGATTCGGCCTCCCAAGCGATCTTGGCATGAGTCGAGTTGAACTTTCCGTTCACTTCGGCCGAGACGTGGCACACTCGTCGGCGACTGTCTACGATCACTGCGACTGACTCCTCGCATTGAAGACATTCGCAGATGACCTGTTTGGTTGACGACACGTACGCAGAAGCATTTCGCAGTATCTCCGCTGAAGTTCTGGTCACAGCTCGTGATCGTTACTGGCTGGAGCAGGCGGCCTCAGCAGCGACTGGCCATGCGTCCAGTACCATCTTCTGCGACTGTGAGGCCGGCATTGACCGGTTTATCGGTCCGGGGGGGGACGAATCGATCGAGACTCCAGATGGTCGGCCAGGGGTGGTCCTGCAGTTTCATGTGCCCCGGTTTGTGAAGAATCGTGAGCGACATCTGGAAAAAACGCTGCTGCATCGCTTGAGTCAGAACATTCTCACGTGCCCGACAACACGCTGCTTTAATCTGTTGCAGACGGACAATTTCTTCAAACTGGGTCGAAAGATTGCCCTGTTTGGGGATGGATTTCAGTTTCGAGATCAGAGATATGACCGATCAGTCTGGGTCATTCCCATCATGGGAGGAGAATTCGTCCTCGACCGTCGTTTCGGATTTCGGGACAGCCTGATGGGGGGCAATCTGTGGTTCATGGGTGAGACTGAGGATGCTGCCATCGAGGCAACTCAAAATGCTTTGCAGGCTGTCCATGCGACGCCTGGGGTCATCACCCCCTTTCCAGGGGGCATCGCTGCCAGTGGATCGAAGGCGGGGAGTCGTTACTCGTTTCTGATCGCCAGTACCAACGAGCCGTTCTGCCCGACACTGCGCGAGCAGCTGGGAGATCGTTGCCAGTTGCCCGACGGGGTGTCTTGCGTGATGGAGATCATCATCAACGGACATGATCTGGAAACCGTGACGCGAGCCACGCACGCGGGTATTGCGGCAGCGGTCGAGACGCCGGGGCTCGCTCGTATTTCAGCCGGTAATTATGGTGGACGGCTGGGAAAGAACTTCGTCTACCTGCGGCCGGAGACAGCTGCGGCCCACCGTCAGGAGCAGATGGCCTGATGCAAATTCTATTGTTTGATATCGACGGGACGTTGCTCAACACGGGAGGTGCTGGTCAGGCGGCAATGGAACTGGCGTTGAAGACTGTGTTCAACGTGACGAACAGAACGGAGGGAGTTCCGGCTGCCGGGCGCACCGATCGGGCAATCGTCACCGACCTGTTTGCCTATCACAAGATTGAGGAGACTCCCGAACTCTGGATGACTTTTCAGGAGACGTATTTTCAACATTTGACGGAAGTGCTTCCCACACTTCCCGGTCAAACGTTGATTGGCATTGAGTTGCTGTTGGCGACTCTCCACGAACGGGAGGATGTTGTCCTTGGACTCCTCACCGGCAACTTTCGACAGGGGGCCCAACTCAAATTGGGGCACTACCGACTCGATCACTACTTTGCCTTCGGCGGATTCGGTGACAACCACCATGACCGGGACGATGTTGCTCGTTCCGCAATGCTTGCCGTGACAGAACACCAACAGGTCGATGTTGATCCAAGTTCCGTGTGGGTCATCGGTGATACCCCGGCGGACGTCCGCTGCGGACGTGCGATTGGAGCACGGACAGTCGCAGTGGCGACCGGTTCATTCACTCACGACGATCTGATTGAGACGAAACCAGATCACCTGTTTTCGGATCTTGGTGACACTCAGGCATTTCTGGATTTGCTGTAATGAGTCGACAGCGAGCAGGCTGTATAGCGGATCGTTTGATGAGTTCGCAGGCTGAGCACTTACTTTTCGATGAGGCGATCATCAAAAGGATCGCTGGGAATTGAATTTGGAGGCGTGTCCAATGCCCTTGGGTTCGATTTGATCTGTTCGGTCTGTTCAATGGCTCGTTGCGCGTTATCCGAGTAATCCGACATCTTCCACTCGCCCAAAACGACTTCGAGGGCTTTGGTCTCACCATTTCGTCGAACGGTGATCGTCACGGTCTGTCCGATCTCGTATTCCTTGAGCTGGTCAATCAAGTCCTGAAACGGTCCCACCTTCTTGTCTTCCAGCTTCAGGATGGTGTCGCCGGGTCGGAGGCCCGCCTGCATGGCCGGCCCGTCCGGAGCAACGTCGTCAACATCGCAGATCGGCTGATCTCCGGAGCGCCCCACAAGTCCCAGGTAGGGGCCGCGCTCCAACACGTTCAGATTCGGGAGCGTCGCCCCCAAAGCCTGGGCATCGGCCAGGGGAACGCCGTTCCCCCGAACGACATACAAGGTGAGATCATCCCGATGGGCCAGCCATCGCAGATACTTGAGTGCTTCAAGTCCGCCGGTCCACTTTTTTCCCAGAATGATGATTCTCGGGTAGACCTCAAAGGGACGGCTACGAGAGGTTGGCCCCATCATGAAGCGCTGTTGTGAGGCGTACGAATCCTCAATCGTGCCATACTGAACTGTTCCCCCCAGATCGCGGATGATCTGGACGGCCCGCTTCTCACGAAGGAGCATGTGTCGTGCCAGAATCTGCGACGCCGCAACGACGACCATTCCCTGCGTGCTGTCCATGAGTTCATTCAACGCATCATCAACTGCAATGAAAGTCGCAGGGTCATCAGAGAGAAACAGATCCTCCAGAACCTGCAGCGAACGTGTTGCGACTTCGGGGGATTGACTTTGCGAGGCTTCCAGCAGTGCAGTAATTGCAATCTCTCCGGTCTGTTGAAGTTGACGGGTCGCTGCCTCCCGTTGGGAAAAATCGGGATGTTCCAGTTGTTGAATGAGATGGGCAATCTCAGCAGGCGTAGTTGAGGAGGTCGACACATTCCCCTGATCGTCAGACGCAATTGCCGACGCGCTCAGGATGAGCAACGCAAAGCAGGGCAACGATTTGGAACTCAAATGATTCATCCGGAATGCCTTCCATCTTTCAATATGGTGGCAGAAACGTACTTGGGCTGCTACGTCAAATAATAGGCTCGCCCTTGGAACTGGGAGTGATAAGACTTTGTCCAAGTGATGTTCCGAAAACTGGGGAATTGAGGTACAACCGCCCCCCAGTCCCCCCTTGGAGGGGGAGGGTACGTCTCTTCAGCAGAATGATCAGGCAAGGATGCCATGAATTCATCGGCGATACCGTCTGTCTTCAATGGACTTTTGAATTCTCGCTGGATTGGTCGGTCACGACCTTGGGCTGCCGGGGTGGTATGCGGGACCTGCTTATTTGTCTGGAGTCAACAACTCCTGGCATCATTCGGTCTCTCGCTGCCGGTAACCGGTGCCCTCACTCTCACGATTGCGATGGGAATCACCGTGGGGTGGTCGCTCCGCGCCTGGGTGAACTCGCAGCCGATGGGAAAGTTCGTCCCAGCTCTTGCATGGCTGGCAATCTCCGTCTGGACCGTGGGTTTTCCGTGGATGCTGACGCTCGCTCGTGCAGCAATCGGTCGTGTGCCGTCGTCGTTGCTGGAGGTTGAGGCGACAGTCTTTGCGCTTCTTCTCATCAATAGTTTTGTATTACTCATGGTGCCGATGACGGCGCTCACCTGGATCGCTCTCGGTCGTGCGTTTGCTCAACCTCAACGAAGCAGGGATCGTTTTCCTGTATCGATTCGCTTCGTACTTGGCTGCGGACTTGCATTGGGAACGGCGCCGGTTCTTCTGGCATCGTGGCTCAGCGTTGAACAGATCGGCCATATGATGACTTGTCTTGCGGCCGTCGCGTTCTGGTTCAGCGTGACTCAAGTCAATGCTGAGTCCGAACAATGTCAATCGTCTTGTTTCGGCTTGCTCGATGTGTTCATCATCAATCGGCAGCACCTCCGATGGTTGGCTTGTGCGTCGTTGTTGACCGGAGCGGTGATTCCACTGGTAAGTCGTCAGATATTGCAGTTCCTGCCCGGCAGCGGGTTTGAGTTCTATGCAATGTTTGGCGGACTCGTTTGCGGAGCGGCTTGTGGTCTCGCTTGGTCAGAGAGGCTGCTTCGGAAGAAAGACCAGACTCTCAGTCACGACGCGATCCTGAGTGCTTCATTCATCGTGGCTGTGTGGCCGGCCATTCTGCTGACCCTCGAACCACTGTTGTTGCGTTGGAATTTGGCGCTCAATGCGAGTCTCGAAACAGTTCCACTGTTGATGGCCGTACGCTGGTCGATGGTATGCCTGGCTCTCTTTCCGCTGGGAGTTGCAGTCGGGCGTCTCTGCTCGTGCCGGTTTCGGTCGAAGCAGGAGGCTGAGATTGTTGTTCCAGTCGCAGTGATGCTTTGTGTCGCAGCTGGCATCGTACTGATGCGGTCGCTGTGGCCTTCGCTCGGTCTGACAATGCTCTTCACGACAGCCGCAGCCATCACGTTGACTGTGGTTCGGTTGTGGAAGATTGAGAAACTCGCCCTCAGGAGGATCGACTGGGTCAGAGGGGCGATTGCGGTCGCTCTGATCGGGTTATTCCCTTTAACAATTCCCAGTCATCGTCCTGATCTGACAGCGAAGCTGCTGTTTTCGGGTCAGGCATTCGCTGCCCACAACTCAGGGATTCAAAATGAACTCCTGCCGCACATCGATGACAACCGCCTGCTCACTGTCCGTGATGGTCGCGATGCAGTCTGGACTGCCTGGAAGTATCGAGGTTCTCAGATTCATCTGCGTCGAGATGGGATTCCAGCCGGCATCGTGAGCACGAACACTCAGGCCTGCCCGCAGTTTCCGGGCGATGTGGTGACAGCCATCGCACCGCTCGTTGTCCATCCTCGACCGGATCGTGTCCTGGTTGTCGGTCTGGGAAGCACGGCTGCCGTATCGACCTGCCTGGCCTGTCCGGTACGACACGTCACCTGCATTGAGGGTGATCAGGACCTGATCCGTATCAGCGACGAGGTCATCACGCAGGCATCCGGCTTCGATCCGTTGAACGATGATCGACTCGAAGTCCACCACATTGACCCCACGCTGGCCCTGCTCTCCAAAGGGGAATCCTACGACGTGGTGATCGTGGAAGATGCTCATCCATCACTCATGAAATTGACTTCTCGATTTACTCGGGAGTTTTACGAGAGTACGGCCCGGCATCTCAATCCGGGAGGCGTCGTCAGTCAGCGGTTGCAATACGCTGACTTCGGTAGGGAGCCGATAGAGACGATTCTCGCGACACTGCGAAGCGTTTTCCCTCAGGTGGTCTGTCTGGAATCTGCCCCTGGGGAACTTGTGCTCCTCGCTTCCAATCAGAGTGAGACCCTGTTTGATGAATCGCTGTTCGAGAGATGCCAGGCCGATCACATTCGACGGCTGCTCGCCCAACAGGGATGGGACTGGTCAGTGCTGGTCAATCTGTCTGCAATCAGTCCCGAGCAGATCACCAAGCTGGCCTCGGGAGATGTTGTGATCAACACCATCGGCAATGGTCGGTTCACTTATCGGTTGCCGCAGGAAGTCATGCGATGGGGACCGAAATGGCGAGAGCTTGCCAATCTGTTTTCCGAACGAGGCAGCCGGATGCTGGCCTGGATCGGTGAGTCGGAGGAGATTCCCGAGATCGGCAAACGGTTGAAGGACATGTCCGAACAGCATCGGTTGATCGTTGAGTATCCCGACCGCTGGCATGCCTATCGTTCCACACTCAAGACTCGTTTACAGGAACGACCACGTACGAAGATTATGCCCGTCAATCACGAACTCGAACGTGTCCTGCATCCGGAAGATCAGCGACGCAAGGAGTATCTCAAGGTCCTCGGCGAGGCCGCCACCAGTGACGCTCCCTCGACCGGGGAAGTCGAGAGACTCGCGGAGTTTGCAGAGCCTTACGATCCGCTCGTCAGTTACTTCCTGCACGAGGAAGCAGCCCGACTTTATGACCGTTCTGAGACACCTGACCGCACAGCTCAGCTGACACATCTTCTTTATTCCATTCACTACAGCCCGGGTGAAGACCGCTCGGTCCGTAATGTGGTCGCCGCTCTGCAACTGCTGCTCGATGAGCCGGATTTGATTGCGGATCCTCACCAGCGTTGGGATGAGATGAATTCACTACTCGATGTGCTTCGCCATCGTTCGTCCCTGCGTGTACAGACTGACAAAACCGCATCGTCGTTCGAGTTGGTCGATGCTGAGCAAAGCATTCAGACCGCGGAGCGGGCCATGGATGCGATGGATGTTCTCTCAGCCGAGGCTGGTGTCGCAGCGACTGACTGGGAACATCGAAAGACGGTTCTCGAACGGATGCTGGTTCGTCCCATGTGGACGTATCACTCCCAGCAGGCGCAGCGACTCGCCACCATTGAAGCCCGATTGGATCAGACGGCTGAACAAGCAGCAGAGTCCGAAGCCGAATCGACAACAACCCGCTGATCTCTCATTGAACTGACCTCTCAGAAGAAACTCGAATCTCCACCGGAGTGGACCATGCGTACGATTGCTGTGATGAATCAAAAGGGAGGCGTTGGCAAGACCACGAGCAGCGTCAACATCGCGGCTGGTCTGGCACGACGCGGAAGGCGTGTCTTGTTGATCGATCTCGACCCGCAGGCCCATGCGTCGCTGCATCTGGGCGTTGAAGAAGCGGGAAGCGCTGAGACGATCTATCAGGTGTTCGCGGGTGCCCGGAAGCTGAAAGACATCCGCCAACTCACGACGACAAACCTTTGGCTGGCCGCAGCCGACCTCGATCTGGCTGCCACCGAACTGGAGTTGGTCGATGCCCCGGGACGGGAGCATGTCCTCCGCAAAGCCATCGCAGTCCAATGCGAGGAAGAGCCGTTTGATTACATCATCATGGACTGCCCCCCGTCGCTCGGAGTGCTGACGATCAACGCCCTGACAGCAGCGACAGAAGTGTTCATCCCCTTGCAGCCTCACTTTCTCGCCTTGCAGGGGCTCTCGAAACTGTTCTCGACGACGGCTCTCGTGCGTCGACGGCTCAATCGTGATCTGCGTGTTTCGGGTGTGTTGCTTTGTCTGTATGAGACAGGGACGCGTCTGGCAGCGGACGTCACCGATGACCTGCTGCACTTCCTCGAATCGAGCGATGAGGACGCGCCCTGGGCGGGCGCTCGTGTCTTCGAGAACCGCATTCGCCGCAACATCAAACTCGCAGAGGCGCCCAGCTTCGGGCAGTCGATCTTCGACTATGCTCCTGCATCCGCCGGAGCACACGATTATGGCATGCTGGTGGATGAGATTATTGCTGCCGAGAAGAAGGTCGAGATGCCGACGGCTGAAGCAGCCTAGATCAGAACCTCGCTTTGCGTTGTGAGAGGTATTCGACGAGCGCCTTGTCGAAGTGCATGCTCGTGTCCAGTTCGACGAAGTCCGCTCCGCACGCGCGGCACTCCTTGCGGAACGTACCCCGGAGTTCTTCGAGGGCTTCACGGTAATCGGCACGGATGCCGGCTGCATCGACGAGCATCGTTTCGTCCGACTCCGGGTCCTTGAGATCGCACATTCCGTCGAAGGGGAAGTGCACCTCCGCTTCATCGAGGACATGGAACACGATGACGTCGTGTCCGCCAAATCGGAGCATACGGATCGCCTCGATCACCGGCCCGGCATCGGTCAGCAGGTCGCTGAACAACATCACCAGACTCTTGTGTTTGACCATGGAGGCGAAGCGTCGGAGATTGAGTGCAATCTCCGTCGGGCCGGTTGGCTGGGCTTTCGCCAGCAGGGCGAGGATGTTTGCAAGTTGTGAGCGTTTGCTCTTCGCCGGCAGCGACGCCCGGATCTTGTCGTCAAACGTGATCAGTCCGACCGGGTCCTGTTGATGCACCATCAGGTAAGCAAGTGCAGCTGCGAGACAGACGGAGTACTCGAACTTCGTCAGTTCCTGTCGATACGTGTACGCCATGCTCTCCGAAAGGTCCATCAGCAGGTAGCCGGTGAGATTGGTCTCAGCCTGATACTTCTTGATGTAGTAGCGATCCGTCTTGGCGTAAACGAGCCAGTCAATGTCCTTCGGGTCGTCCCCCTGTGTGTAACGGCGATGCTCGGAGAACTCGACGCTGAATCCATGAAAGGGGGACGCATGCAACCCGCTCAGAAACCCTTCGACGATGAACCGCGCACGCAGATCCAGCCTTGCAACCGTGCGAATGACTTCGGGCTTGAGATAGGCTTCAGCGGCGGGCATGGTCAGTTGTCAGTTGTGAGTTGTCAGTGATGGCATGGCTGAAAACTGATGACTGAGAACGGAAGTTTCCTATTCGTATTTCGGCACAGCTGGTTCGGGAATCTCATCCAACAGACGGGTGATGATCGTGTCGCTGTCGTAACCTTCGGCCTGAGCCTGGAAGTTCGGGGAGATGCGGTGCCGGAGAACGGGGATGGCGACGCGGCGAATATCCTCCAAAGAGACAGCGGGGCGGCCGTCCATGGCAGCGATGGCGCGGGCTCCATAAATGAGGTACTGACCTGCACGAGGACCTGCACCCCAGTCGACCAGTTCGCGGATGAATTTCGGAGCTGAGCCGTCACTGGGCCGGGTCGCGCGGACAAGTCGGGCCACATAATTGATTGTCAACGGGGCGATCTCGATCATGTTGATCTGTCGTTGGAGGTACAGGATCGCTTTCGCCGAGAGCACCTTACGGACCTCGCCTCCCGCGTTGTTTGTCGTCGCTGTGAGAATCTCTTCCTCTTCTTCAAGATTCGGGTAGTCGACTTTGATATTGAACATGAACCGGTCGAGCTGAGCTTCGGGAAGCGGGTAGGTTCCCTCCTGTTCGATCGGGTTCTGTGTGGCGATGACGAAGAACGGATCCGGCAGGTCATAAGTCGTCTGTCCGACGGTGACTTCACGCTCCTGCATGGCCTGTAGAAGTGCTGCCTGTGTTTTCGGCGGGGTCCGGTTGATTTCGTCAGCCAGCAGAATGTTGGTGAAGACCGGTCCTTTGACGAACCGGAACTCGCGGCGTCCGGTATCAGTCTCCTCCAGCACATTGGTGCCGGTGATATCGGAAGGCATGAGGTCAGGTGTGAACTGGATACGCTGGAACTGCACGTCCAGAATCTTCGCAATGGTGCTGACGACGAGAGTTTTCGCCAGACCTGGGACACCGACGAGTAGGCAGTGCCCGCCGGTGAAGATGGCTGAGAGAATCTGCTCGATCACCGCGTCCTGTCCCACGATGACGTTATGCAGTTCCTCCGTCATTAGTTCTCGATGCTTACGGAACTTATCGAGGAACTCATCAAAGTCGCGTTTTTCAGTGGCCAAGATGCTAGTTCTCCAGAATGTTGTCGCTCATACGGGCTGGGGATGCCGCAGAGTGGGATGTCAGTGTAAGGCAATCGAAAATGTGACGCTATGACCGCGAGTCGGGCTGAATCAACCTGGGTCTGTTCTTCGTACGATCATCGGGGCAGTCAGTGCTGGCGCTCGTTGACAACAAAAACGACCCCCCATTACACTCCCCCGCAAAGGTCTCCTTCATTACCACAGACGTCGTTAACGCTTATGTCGACGACATGCGACGTTTACCAACCCTCATGGCGGAGCAAACCCCTCGGATGATCATGTTCAGCCGCAGCCTCAACTCCTGCTCGAAGCTCGGGCAACGTTTCCTCGCAATCCTGTTTGTCACTTTGATGTCCGCCCCGGTGTTGGCCCAGGATGAGGCCACTCACGAGGCCGCGACCGCATCAGGCGGAGGAGTGTCCGTCCTGATCGGCTGGCTGGTTGCATTGGCAGGCTCGATCACTGCACTCATCTTTGCATTCCGGTTCTATGGCTGGATGAAGGCACAGGACGAAGGTGACGCGAGGATGGTCGAGATTGCAGGCCATGTTCGCGCCGGTGCGAACGCCTACCTGTGGCGCCAGTATCGGGTCGTGCTATTGTTCTTCATTGTGACTTCGCTGCTGTTGACGATCGTCGCGTTTGGATTTGGTGCTCAATCAAAGCTCGTTCCGTTTGCGTTTTTAACTGGTGGTTTCTTCTCTGCTCTCGCCGGTTGGTTCGGCATGAAGACCGCCACGTGGGCCAGTTCACGGACAGCACAGGCTTGCAAGCAGTCCCTTAATGCAGGGCTTCAGGTCGCGTTTCGTAGCGGTGCAGTCATGGGGCTGACAGTGGTCGGCCTTGGTCTGCTGGACATCTGCCTGTGGTTTGCAGCTCTCTATTGGTTCGCTCCGATGTTCGGGAGTAGCTATAGCCTGGAAGAGATCACCGTCACCATGCTTTGCTTCGGGATGGGAGCGAGCAGCCAGGCATTGTTCGCACGCGTTGGTGGTGGCATCTTCACGAAGGCTGCGGACGTGGGAGCTGACCTCGTCGGCAAGGTTGAAGCCGGTATCCCTGAAGACGATCCCCGCAACCCGGCGACGATCGCTGACAACGTGGGAGACAACGTGGGTGATGTCGCAGGCATGGGGGCCGACCTCTACGAGTCCTACTGCGGTTCGATTCTGGCAAGTGCAGCTCTAGGTGTGGCTGCCTATACCGGCCACTTGCAGATGCAGTTGATGATGCTCCTGCTGCCGATGGTGCTTGCAGGCCTCGGTATCGGTTTGTCGATCATGGGGATGTATCTGGTCCGTACGGAAGAGGGGGCCAGTCAAAAGAATCTGCTGGAAGCCCTTGGTCGCGGAATTAACGGCAGCAGCATCGGTGTTGGCGTCGTGGCGTTTCTGCTGGTCACATTGATGCTCGTCCTGCCTTCGCAGGGGATGAGTGATCTGAACGACACCGGCTTACGGCAGGGTTGGGACCTCCTTGGAGTGTTTGCAGCGATCGTCACTGGACTTGTGGCCGGGTGGTTGATCGGCTGGTGGACCGAGTATTCAACCAGTGACGTCTACGCCCCAACGAAACGAATTGCAGACCAGGCCGCCACGGGACCAGCGACGGTCATTATCGCAGGTGTGGCAGAGGGTTTTTACAGCGTCTGGGTTCCGATTGTTGTGATTGGTTTCGCGATTATCATCGCCTTTGGTGCATGTACAGGTTTTAACTTTGCCGATCCTCAATTGTTTGCGATGGGGCTTTATGGCGTGGCGATTGCTGCTGTCGGCATGTTGAGTACGCTCGGCATCACGCTCGCAACGGACGCCTATGGTCCGATCGCTGACAACGCGGGCGGCAATGCTGAGATGTGTCACCTCGACCCGCAGGTGCGAGAGCGAACCGATGCACTCGACAGCCTGGGGAACACGACTGCTGCGACCGGCAAAGGCTTTGCGATTGGATCGGCGGCTCTCACCGCATTGGCCCTGTTGGCCGCATACGTCGAAGAAGTCCGCGTCGGCTTTGAACGGTGGGCGGACCGCACCGAAGTTGTTGCCTCCGAGAGTCTGTCGAATGCAACCGTTGTCATTATTCGTCCCGGAGTCGTTGCCTATCGCGGTCCCGAGGATTCCCATAATCGCGCCTATCTGGTGTTCGAACCTCTGAACCAGTTTCAGCGAGACGTGATGGGTGATGCGGCTCCGGGTGCTCGCGAGGTTGGTGAACAGGTGACCGTGGACATGGCGAATCTGGAAGAGCGAGGAATGGCCGTCAATGCCCACTACGCCACCATGCCCGATTTCGTTCGGTTCTACGACGTCTCAATCATGAATCCAAAGGTGCTTGTCGGAATGTTTATGGGTGTGATGCTGGCGTTCGTCTTCTGTGCGATGACCATGAAGGCTGTCGGTCGGGCAGCCGGTTCAATGGTCGAGGAAGTGCGCCGCCAATTTCGTGAGATCAAAGGGATCATGGAGGAAGAGGCCGAACCCGATTATGCAGCGTGTGTCGATATCAGCACGGCTGCTGCTCAGCGTGAGATGGTCGTCCCGGCCTGTCTGGGACTGCTCGTGCCGATTCTTGTCGGACTTCTGCTCGGTGTCGGCGGGGTGATGGGGATGCTGGCTGGCGGACTCACCAGCGGCTTTGCAGTTGCCATCATGATGGCCAATGCAGGCGGTGCGTGGGACAATGCCAAGAAGTACATCGAAACCGGTGCTCACGGAGGCAAGGGCACTCCCGCTCACAAGGCGGCTGTCGTCGGTGACACCGTTGGCGATCCCTTCAAGGATACTTCCGGTCCGAGCTTGAACATCCTCATCAAACTGATGAGTATGGTCAGTGTGGTCTTCGCCGGCCTCATCGTGCAATACGCACTCAATTTTTAGGGTCGGTCGTCAGTTGTCCGTGGTCCGTTGTGGTTGGCACATGAGGGATCGGAAGAATGGCGCGACCGCAATTTGAAAACCTCCAAGTATATCAATTGTCGGAGGAGATCGCGGATCTGATCTGGGACATCGTCGCAAGTTGGGAGCATTTTGCACGGAACACTGTCGGTAGTCAACTCGTCAGGGCTGCTGACAGTATTGGAGCAAACATCTCTGAAGGAGCTGGTAGGGGTTCGTTCCAGGATAATAAGCGGTTTGTCAAAATCGCTCGTGGATCGCTGAATGAAACACAACACTGGTTGCGACGTGCTTATCGACGCAACTTGTTGAGCGACGAACAAACCAGTACTCTTAAACCTCTCATCGATGAATTAGGGCCAAAGCTCAACGCCTATCTGAACTCTATCGGACGCGGACATTGATCAGTCAGATCAGTGCAACACAGCACATGACAACTTCAGCAACGGACCACGGACAACTGACCACGGACCAACACCAACGTAGTCTCGAGAATGCGGTCGAAGTCGCGCGAATCTGTGATGCTTACCGGGGGCGCGATACGCTCGTGCTCGATCTCACCGGCATTACGCCCATTTGCGATTACTTCGTGATCACGACCGGCACCAACCGCCGGCAGATTCACGCCATCGCGGACGAGGTGAATCGTGTCCTGAAACAAAGCGGCACGAGACGCAGGGGACGTGAGGGTTACGACGAGAGCAGCTGGGTCGTCCAGGACTACGGTGACGTTGTTTTGCACGTGTTCACCCCCGAGACCCGCACCCTGTACGACCTCGAAAACCTCTGGGGCGACGCCCCGCATGTCGCGTGGGATGACTCTGCTGAAAGCGAGTAGGGATCACTACGGAGGTCGCAGAACTATGACGCGACGGCGTGATAAAACACAAATGGCTGCTGACGTCTCAATTGCGCTGTCATCAAAACTCAGCGACACCGCTAAGTTCATTGTCATGAAGAATGTCATTTGGGAGTGGAGCCTCAACGATCGGAAGAAGCCTGATTGCCAAATCGTTTCTGCCGGAGTGGATAAGTTGGCTCAGGGATTCGACTTGAAGGATGTCAGGGGCGGATGGACCTTTGAGCATATCGTTCCGATCTGCGTGATTCAGAATTTGCTTGCTAAGACAGCAGATGTATCCAAACAGAGAGGAATTCTCGAAAAGTACGCCATCGCGTGTCTAGTTACGAAGGACGAGGACGCATTGCTCCGTGAACATGGGCTAACGAATTCCATGCCGCGCACATGGAGGAATGGTGATGACGAATTCGCCCGGTACAGACAGGTCGGTATTGAATGGGTTAAAAGAGAGTAGGAAGTAGCCCGAGTTTGGAACGATTGAACAATACTGCGCAGCGACGCTCGTCGCTGGTTATCAACGGCATAAGCGTCCTGTGTGACTTAAGGATTGAATCCCACGCAGTTCTCGGCGTTGCCTCACGGCTCACCAGACTACTAATCTCACACTCCGCGCACCTCCTCCGCGTCTCCGTGGTGAACAACACCCATGAACATCCTCCAAACACTCCGCGATCGTTTTGCTCTCGCGCTGGCTGACTTTACGGACGATCCGCAGACGTTTGCGGCGATGGTGCGGCCGGCTCAGGGGGCCAAGTTTGGTGACTATCAGGCCAACTGTGCGATGCCGCTGGCGAAGGTGCATGGCACCAATCCGCGCGAGTTGGCAGCCAGCATCGTCAGCAAGCTCGACCTCAGCGATTTGTGTGATCCTCCGGAAGTGGCAGGGCCGGGGTTTATCAACCTCAAACTGCAGGACGAATGGTTGCGAGCACAGACTCAGTCGCTGGTTGATGACCTGCGGTTGGGTGTGCCTGCGACGGAGCATCCTCGCAGCATCATCGTCGACTTCTCGTCTCCCAATGTCGCCAAGCCGATGCACGTCGGGCACCTGCGGAGTACGGTTATCGGTGACGCCCTTTCGCGCATTCTGCGGTTCCTCGGCCATCAGGTCACGACCGACAACCACATCGGCGACTGGGAACTGGGGCACCCAGTTCGGGATGATCATCTACGGGTACAAGAACTTTCTCGACGATCAGGCCTACAAAGAACAACCCGTTGCTGAACTCGCACGGCTGTATCGGCTTGTCAACACGTTAAGCGACTACCACGACGCGGTCGCCAAGTTGCCGCAGGTTGAGCAGCGGTTGCAGACTGCACATGCCGCTCTGGCAGAGGCTGAGGCGATCGAGAGTCTGGATAACGCGACGAAAAAGCGATTGAAAGGGCTCCGGTCAGATGTCGAGTCAGCTCAGGAGACGCTTAAGTCGACTCAAGCCAGGATCGCTATGGTTGAGGATGACGCGGCATTGAAGGCATTGGCCGACGCTCATTCCAACATCGCACGAGGAGCCCGTGACGAGACGGCCAAGCTGCACTCAGGAGACGAAGGGAACCGTCGATTGTGGGAACAGTTTATGCCCCAATGCCTGAATGCCCTTGATGCTGTCTACGATCGACTGGGCATTCACTTCGATCTCACGCTCGGCGAGAGTCACTATCAACCCATGCTGGCCGATGTTGTCGAGCAGTTGGGGAAAAAAAACCTCGCCACCGAGAGTGACGGGGCGATGTGCGTGTTCATCGAAGGGAACGACGCCCCCTTCATCGTGCAGAAGGCGGACGGGGCCTTCAACTATGCCACGACCGATCTTGCCACCATTCGGCATCGAGTCGAGGAACTGGCAGCCGACACGATGCTGTACGTCGTCGATTCGCGGCAGGGGGAACACTTCAAGTTGCTCTTCGCGACTGCTGAGAAGTGGGGCTACACCCCCGAGATGCAGCACGTGAAGTTCGGCACCGTGATGGGCAAGGATCGCAAGCCGTACAAGACGCGATCCGGTGACACGGTCGGCTTGGAGAGTCTGCTCGATGAGGCGGTCGCGAAGGCGTATGAGATCGCAGCTGCCAACGACGATGCGAAGCCGGACGGACCGGAACTCGATGAATCGACGCGACGCGAAATTGCAGAAATCATGGGGCTGGGAGGCATCAAGTATGCCGACCTGCACATCAACCGCGAGAGTGACTACGTGTTCGACTGGGACACGATGCTGAACATGAAGGGAGACACGGCGACCTACATGCAGTATGCCTACGCCCGGACGCGTGGCATCCTGCGAAGAGGGGGTGTCGAGCCTGAGTCGCTGCGAAACGGGCAGGTGAGTCTGCAACTCTCGCACGAGGCTGAGCGACTACTGGCACTCAAACTGTGTCAGTTTCCGGAAGCAGTTGCTGCGGCTGCTGAAGAACTCAAGCCGAACCTGCTCACGCAGTACCTGTTCGAGACCGCGGGCGAGTTCAGCACGTTCTACGAGCATTGCCCCGTGCTCAAGGAAGAAGACGAATCACTCCGCCTCAGCCGCTGTCTGCTGGTCGATCTCACGGGACGTGTGATTCAACAGGGACTGGAACTGCTCGGCATCCAGACCTGCGAGCAGATGTGACGATTGGCTGGCTCAGCCGAATGCCAGTCCGATGGCAATAATCCCCAGGACTCCACCGCATTCGATGGCTGCGAACAGGCATCCGAGGATGGGGAACAGCTTCTGCCGATCCGATTGAAACATACCGATCAGCCCGAGCAGGCCGCCGATCGCAGAGACCAGCACACAAAGGATCATGCCGCAGACAGGGACAATCATCCAGAGGTTACCCTCATTCACGTGCCGATTCTGCTCTCCCATGACTGCCGCTGCAATGAACGCTGCAAAAATGCCCAGCCCCGCGAACACCGTCAGCACGACCGATGCGATCCCCAGTCCGGAATGGGGCGGCTGATGGAAATGACCCGGACCGTCGGGCGTGTCATACCCGCGCTGCTGCCATTCGCTCCAATGGTCCTCGGTTGGATGGACGGCTGCCCCCTGCAGTGATTGTTCGTAAGCGTCCCACGGGTCCGGGCCGTCATCGGTCCAGTGATCTCGCTCGTCCTGCCAGTCATCCACGTTCATTCACCGAGAATACTGCGATTCCAGACCGAGAGCCAGTCATGCTGTCTCGGTGAAGTCAGTTGTTGGTATCAGGTTTCGAGAGAGGGTATGCTGACAAGAGTTCCTGCTTTTGCCTTCTCGTGTGAATTCGGATGTCCATGATTTCGCCACGCGTACTGATTCTGTTATTGCTGACCGTTTTTGGTCGGCTGTCATTCGCTGCAGAAGCAAATGATCTCGAGTTCCGCGATGGGGACCGCGTGGTCCTGCTGGGGGGGACGATCATCGAACGTGAGCAACAGTTCGGACACTGGGAGACCCTCCTGACGATTGCCCACGCGGACAAGCACATCACGTTTCGCAATCTGGGGTGGAGCGGAGATACCGTGTGGGGCGAGTCGCGAGGGATGTTTGAACCGCACCTCGGATATCAGCGACTCATCGAGGAGGTGACAGCAGCGAATCCGACAGTCGTGCTTGTTGATTATGGGAGTAACGAGGCTTTCGCCGGTGAAGAGCGGTTGGTCGAATTCGTCGCTCAGTACGTCAAATTGCTCGATGACCTGGCCGCCGACGGGCGTCGTTTCATTCTGTTGAGTCCGATGCATCTGGAGCCGATTCGCGTGCCTTACGATCCAGATGCTGCCGCTGACTTTGTTGAGCGGACAAACGCAAACATCGCATTGTACTCAAAGGCCATCGAAACGTTGGCCCTCGATGGCGGTCATGGATTCGTCGATCTGCTTTCGCTGCAATCCGACTGGGAGCAGCCGCAGAGGAAGTTTGATCTCACATTCAACGGCCTCACGCTGACTGACCAGGGTTACTTGCTGACCGGTCGCTGGCTCGCTTCGTTTTTTTCTCCGGCAATCAACTTCGACGAGCTTGACGTTGACTCACCCTCCATCACTCAGTTGCGAGAGGCGATCGTCGCCAAGAATGAGTTGTTCTTTCATCGCTGGCGACCCCAGAACTTCACCTACCTCTACAGCTTCCGCAAGCACGAACAAGGCAACAACGCGGTCGAGATCCCCCAGTTCGACCCCCTCGTTGAACAGAAAGAACGGGAGATTCATAAGCTCGCCCGTGCGGCTTCGGAGAATTGAACCGCAGAGGTCGCGGAGGACGCAGAGGGTTGTGGGATGAACATGAATAGCGTGAACGACGTCACCGGACAGATTGTCGACGCAGCGATGAAGGTCCATACTGTCCTCGGTCCCGGTCTCCTGGAGTCTGCCTACGAGGCCTGTCTGCTCTTCGAGTTGCATCGACGTGGGCTCGAAGCAAGATCGCAAGTGGCACTGCCAATCCAATACGAATCAGTCAAACTCGATGTCGGCTACCGACTCGACCTGCTCGTCGAAGATTTGGTGGTCGTTGAGATCAAAGCGGTCAATGATCTCACTCCTTTGTTTGAAGCCCAACTCCTTTCATACCTCAGACTCAGCGGCAACCAAGTCGGCCTCCTGATCAACTTTCATTCAGTGCGACTCAAAGACGGAATCAAACGTCTGGTCAATAACTACTCAGAATAACATCCCGAATTCCAATCGATGTCCATAATTGTTCCTCGGCGTTCTCCGCGACCTCTGCGGTTCATCCTTCCCATGATCCTGTTCTGCAGTTCGGCCAACGCACAACGGGATCTCAAGGACATTCCGCCGCCGGACCCGGAACTGGAACGCGAGACGTTCGTGCTTCCGGAGGGGTTTGAGGTCAACCTGTTTGCCGCTGATCCTCAGATTGCGAAGCCCATTCAGATGAACTTTGATCCGCAAGGGCGGTTGTGGGTCGTCAGCAGTCACACCTATCCGCAGATTCTCCCGGGCGACGAGGCGAATGATCGTGTCCTCATTCTCGAAGACACGGACGGCGATGGAGTCAGCGACGGCACGACCGTGTTTGCGGACGGCCTGCTGATCCCGACCGGGATCGAACTTGGCGATGGTGGTGCGTATGTTGCAGCGAGCACCGAGATGCTGCATCTCAAGGACACCAACGGCGACGGCAGGGCCGACACACGCAGGATCGTGCTCAGCGGCTTCGGTACCGAGGATACTCATCACATCCTGCATACGTTTCGCTGGGGGCCGGAACAGCTGCTGTACATGAAGCAGTCGATCTACATCCACTCGCATGTTGAGACGCCGTGGGGAGTTGAACGGCTGAACGCGGGGGGGACGTGGCGATTCCGGCCTGAGAACTGGAAGCTGAGCGTGTTTGATCGCGGTCTCGTCAATTCCTGGGGACTCGACTTCGACGACTATGGCACCACTTTCGCCACCGATGGAGCTGGAGGCGAAGGGATCAATTACATCGTGCCCGGTGCTTCCTATCTGACAGCTTACGGTGCCCCGCGCATCCTGCATGGGCTCAATCCCGGTTCACCCAAGCACTGTGGACTGGAGATCGTTGATGGACGGCACCTGCCTGACGACTGGCAGGGGAGCATGCTCACCAATGACTTTCGCGGACATCGTGTCTGCCGGTTCGTGGTGACAGAGGATGGTTCAGGGTATTACTCACAGGAGCAACAGGAGGTCATCAAGTCGGATCACGTCGCCTTTCGTCCGATCGACATCAAGATGGGACCCGACGGAGCCATCTACATTGCGGACTGGTACAACCCCATCATTCAGCACGGCGAAGTGGATTTTCGTGATCCGCGACGTGATCACACGCACGGCCGCATCTGGCGGGTGACGTACAAATGGAATCCCCTCGTCGAGCGTCCGCAACTGGTGGACATGTCGAACGACGAACTCGTCGCACAACTGGCCGCACCGGAACGCTGGACCCGGCGACAGGCCAAGCGTCTGCTCAAAGAGCGGGGCACAGATGTGTTGCCTGCAGTCAAGAGGTGGGCTCGCAACCTCGACAACTCAGCTCCCGGCTATCATCAACGGCGACTGGAGGCACTGTGGGTGTATCAGTCACTGGATGTCGTCGAGCCGGAACTGTTGGAATCCCTGCTGACGTGTGTCGATCACAACGCCCGGGCTGCGGCCAGTCGTGTGGTTGGCGACTGGCACAAGCGTCTGGATGCGCCACTCGACCTGCTGGCGCCACGTGCAACTGATGAGCATCCGCGGGTCCGGCTCGAAGCGGTGCGTGCTTTGGCGACGATTCCGGACCCACACGCGATCGAGATTGCCATGACGGCCCTTGACCCGGACGTGCCGCCTCTGTCAGCCTTCATGACGGCCGAGGAGCGTCAGCTCAACAAGCCGGGCGAGCTGCCTGTCCAAGTCGATCAGTGGCTCGACTATGCCCTGTGGTTGACCTGCCGCGACCTCGAACCGGTCTGGGAACCGGCTCTCCTGGCGGGTGAGATCGACTTTGGCAGCAACGTGCGACATCTCACTTACGTGTTGAAGTCCGCAGGGTCTGCCAAGACGGTGCCTGTGCTGACCCGACTGCTCAGCGAAGGTCGCGTGCCTGACGATCAGCGTCAGGATGTCCTCGACGTCGTGACCGAGTACGGCGGACCGCAAGAGTTCCGGGAGTTGTTGGAGCTGACCTCGTCAGCAGATTCTGTTGAGGTGACGGCCAGCATCCTGGAGAGTCTGCTGCGAGCCCATCGTCGACGAAAGGTTGTGCCCGAGGGAGATCACCAGTCGCTGGATCGGCTTCTGACGACAGAGAATGCACGCCTGCGGAGTTTGGCCATGCAATGCGTGGGGGCCTGGCATGTCGAGCGTCTCTGGCCGCAAGTGAAAGGGGTCGCTGAACAAGTAGACTCAACGCCTCAAGAACGTAACGGGGCATTGCAGGGTGCTGCCTCGTACGGTGGTGAAGAGGCAATCAATCTGCTGCGAAGTCTGGCAAAACAGGACGATGAATCAGCTCTGCAACTGCAGGCGATTCGTTTGCTCCTGCCGATTGATGTGACGACGGCCGCTCAACAGACGGTTACTGTCATGCAGCAGGCGAAGGATGCGGAGCGGTTGGTTTCGCTGATTGAGGATGTGTTGAGGCAGAAGCCGGCCATCGAGCAGTTGACTGGAGTTTTGAACGGACAAACGATTCCGGCGGATGTTGCAGTCGTTGCCCTGCGGGCCTTGCGTTCGTCCGGTCAGCAGTTGCCCGAGTTCTCAGCCGCGCTTCAGCAGGCGGGAGGAGTTACCACCGGCCCGAAGCAGCTCTCGCCCGAAGAGATGGAAGCGATGATTGATGACGTGCTTTCTCACGGAGACCCCGCTGCCGGAGAACACGTGTTTCGGCGGCAAGATCTGAACTGCATCAAGTGTCACGCCATCGGCGGAGCAGGGGGCAAGGTTGGTCCGGATCTTGTCAGCCTGGGGGCGACAGCACAACTCGATTACCTGATCAACGCCCTCCTGGACCCCAACAAGCAGATCAAAGAAAACTATCACACGCAGGTCATCGTCACGAACGATGGTCAGACCTACTCAGGCATCCTTGTCCGTGAATCGGATCGCGACGTGCTCTTACGGGATGCGGAAGGGCGAGAGATCAGCGTCCCCCTCGATTCGATTGATGAACGGGTTCAGGGAGTATCGCTCATGCCTGCCGGGCTGACGGACAAGCTCACAAGATCTGAACTGGTTGACATGGTGGCATTCCTGAAAGCCTTGGGGCGGCTACCGGAGTACACGGTGAATCAGACCCCCATCGTCCGGCAGTGGGAGATGCTCCAACCCACCGAGGAGGCGGCATTTCGTCTGCGTCGTGTGGGAGACCATCTGGCAGCTGAAGGGGATCCGGCCTTCCAGTGGTCACCAGACTACGGACGAGTGGACGGTACGTTGCCGCTCGATCAGTTGCCGGTGATGAATGTGGGGGGCCGCCAGATGAGCTTTGTCCGGTTCCGTGTGACGGTCGATCAGCCACAGTTGGCGACAACACTGTCCTTCAATCAAACCCGTGGCCTGACGGGTTGGTTGAACGGCAAGCCGGTCGCATTGGCCGAGGTGGTTCCTGTTGAGCTGGAATCGGGGGAGAACTGGTTGACGCTGGCCGTCTCAGCAGTTGCCCGCGCAAACGACCTGAAGATCACGCTCGACACGACCACTCCAGAGGTTCGTCTGGCTCCGTGATTTTCCCGCTTCTTCCGGCAGGTGGCTGCATTTGCTTGGAGAATGTCCACGCAATTGCTATCCTCATGGGCCGCGCAAGGTCGAATCAAGGCCTTGCTCAGCAGGAGGACGGGTAGCTCAGTTGGTAGAGCACTGGACTGAAAATCCAGGCGTCGGGGGTTCGACTCCCCCCCCGTCCACTTCAGAACGTTCCAACTCAGCTTGAGTCGGAGCGTTTTTTTATGCAGATGACCGTCACCTGGAAAGACCTCCCGAGAGTCCGGAATCGGGGGTAAATATGATCAAAAGCTCGACTGTTGCTGGTTGAAGTGGTAGAGTAGGGATCGTCCTTCCTCGGATGACGTTGAAGGGCTCCCACCCAAGAATTCCCGCCCGTTCGCGATCAGGGTGCCTGCCTTCGATTGTGTCAGCGATAAATACGGAACCGACATGGCTTCGTTCGTGACTGCCGTTGATCATGACCGATTCCGACGCCTTGGGTTGTCCGTTTCGTTTGTATGGCTGCTCTGTGCCTGCCAGACGTTTGGGGCTTCGCCTGAAGGCCCCTTCAGCTTTGTGCATGATGTTGAGCCGGTGTTGACCAAGGCGGGATGCAACGGCGGTGTCTGCCATGCCAAGGCAGGGGGAGGGCAGAACGGTTTTCAACTCTCGTTACTCGGCTTTGAACCGGAATACGACTATGACAGCGTGGTGAAGGATGCCCGCGGTCGACGTATCTTCCCCGCCGCACCTGAGCAGAGTCTGCTGTTGATGAAAGCCAGCGGTCAGATCCCGCATGGCGGTGGGGTGCGACTCGTTCCGGATTCCGATGGGTATCGGTTGCTTCACGCATGGATTACTCAGGGGGCACCCTACGGTGATGGATCAGAGCCGGACCTCGTGTCGGTCTCGGTCGTGCCGGACCGGGGGATGGTGCCAAGGGGAGGCGAGCAACAACTGACGGCCACGGCCACGTACTCCGACGGCAGCACGCGTGACGTGACCGCGCTCGCTCTCTACGAGTCGAACGCCGAGGCGATGGCGGATGTCTCATCCTCAGGTCTGGTGCACGTCAAAGATGTTCCGGGCAACGTCGCAGTGATGGTCCGCTATCAGGGCAAGGTCGCCGTCTTCACGGCAGCAGTGCCGTTGGGAGCAACCGTCAACAACCTGCCGGAGGCGAGGAACTTCATTGATGAGCATGTCTTCGCCAACCTTCAGGAGATCGGCATCCCCCCGTCACCCGTCTGTGATGATGCAACGTTTGTGCGGCGCGTGTCGCTCGACATCGCGGGCCGTCTGCCGACTCAGGAAGAGACAATTGAGTTTCTGGAGAGGACCGAAGCCGACAAGCGGGATCAATGGATTGAGAAGTTGCTGCAAAGTCCGGGCTACGCGGACTTCTTCGCAAACAAGTGGACGTCCCTGCTGAAGAACCGCCGCGATGACGCCAGTGACATCACATCCAACTTCGCCTTTCATGCGTGGATTCGAGACAGTCTGCTGGCGAATGTGCCCTACGATCAGCTGGTGCGGGAACTCCTCGCAGCGACAGGCACAGTGATCGGGAATCCTCCCGTCGCCTGGTACAAGCGTGTGAAAGACCCAAAGGAACAGTTGGAAGACGTCGCCCAGTTGTTCCTGGGAGTACGGATGCAGTGTGCCCAGTGCCACCATCACCCCTTCGAGAGATGGAGTCAGGATGACTATTACAGCCTGTCCGCCTTCTTCTCGCAGGTGGGACGCAAGCCGACCGGTGTGCGGGGAGAAGATCTCATTTTCCACCAGCGGGGCATCGCCACGACCAAGAATGTCAAGTCGGGCGAGTCGCTCGTGCCCGCTGCTCTGGGGGACGACGTGGGTGCGATCCCCGCGGATGAAGACCCCCGGCTGAGGCTGGCGGACTGGATGAGTTCACCGGACAACCCGTTCTTTGCCAAAGCGGTTGTTAATCGCTACTGGAAGCATTTCTTCAAACGGGGACTCATTGAGCCGGAAGACGACATTCGGGACACGAACCCGCCGACGAATCCGGAACTGCTGGCAGCCTTGGAGAAGCACTTCATCGAGAGTGGATTTGACCTGAAGGAACTCGTGCGGGTGATCACGCAGTCGCAGGCGTATCAACTGAGTGCGATGCCGAACGAACACAATCTGGTCGATCAGCAGAACTACTCACGGTACTACCCCCGTCGCATGCAGGCGGAGGTGCTGTTCGATGCGATTGACGATCTGACCGGAGCGAAGACCACGTTCGCCAATTTGCCGCCCGGGACGCGTGCAGTTGCTCTGCCGGACAACAGCTACAACAAGGCCTCAGCCTTCCTGCAAGTGTTTGGCCGTCCCGACAGTGCGAGCGTCTGTGAGTGTGAACGCGTGCAATCGTCGAGTCTGGCGCAGAGCCTGCATTTGATCAACTCCGCAGAGATGAAATCCAAGCTGGCCGCGGGTGATGGTCGCGCAGCCACGATGGCAACTGCGGACATGCCGATCGACGTGAAGGTGACCGAACTGTATCTGGCCGCCTTCTCTCGCAAGCCGACCGCTGAGGAACTGCAGATGGCGGTTCAATATCTCACCGAACCGGTTCTCGATGCGGAGGGAAACCCGCTCGATGAGTCACAGACCGCTCAGCAGAACCTCCAGGATTTGATCTGGGCGTTGGTCAATACCAAGGAATTCCTGTTCAACCACTGATGGCACCATGAATCATCTTGTCAGTTTCGAGACTCGGGTAACGATCAAGCGATGTGTATTCGCATTGGTTGGATGTTGCCTCACGCTGATGTTGATGTCGTCGGAGACCTGCGGACAGGCCGTCTGTCTGCCGGCTCCGCGCTTGCTGACGACAACACCGATGGGAGGACAGGTCGGTTCGACCGTCGAGGTGACAATTACCGGCGACAATATTGAGGATGCGGACCTGTTGAGTTTCTCGCATCCGGGGATCACCGCGACCCCCAAGTTGGATGATTCAGGCGAGCCGATTGCTAACGAGTATGTTGTAACCATTGCAGAGGACTGTCCGCTCGGTCTGCACGAGGCTCGGGTGATGACACGTCTGGGGCTCTCGACTTCGCGGGTGTTCACCGTGGGCGAACTGCCGGAGGTGACGCAGCTTTCACCCAATACGACGCTCGAGACCGCGATGCCGTTGCAGGTCGACACCGTCTGCAACGCGAAGATGTCCAACCAGGCAGTCGATTACTACACCTTTCAAGCAGAGGAAGGACAGCGAATTATCGTCGACTGTGCCGCGAAGGGGGGAGACTCGAAGCTGAACGCAGTGCTCATCGTTGCGGATGCTGAGGGGAACGACCTCGTCGTCGAACGCAGAGGCGGAGCGGTCGACTTCACTGTTCCCGAAGCCGGAACGTATGTCGTCAAAGTGCACGACCTGACCTTCAAGGGTGGTCCCGACTACTTCTATCGCCTCGTGCTCCAAACGGCGGCAGAGGGTGAGATGGTTCCGAGGCTGCCTTCGACGTCGTTGGTCAGTTCGTTCTCGTGGCCACCACCTGGGTTGACTGACGAAACGCTGATCCCCGAGGTCGAGCCGAATAATCTGCAGGCAGAGTCGCAGCAGATTACGCTGCCGTGTGACATCAGCGGGAGCTTTTTCCCGGCAGCCGATGTCGATACGTTCGAGTTCACAGCGAAGAAGGGGGAGGTCTGGTGGATCGAGGTTGCATCCGAGCGGCTGGGGTTGCCCACCGATCCGTCAATCGTCGTCCAGCACGTGAGTGGCGACGGTGAAGAGGAAAAGTTGACAGATGTCGTGGAACTCAGCGACATCGGTAGCCCGGTCAAGGTTTCCAGCAATGGCTACTCTTACGACGGTCCGCCGTACAACGCGGGGTCGACCGATAGTCTGGGCAAACTCGAAATTGCTGAGGATGGTGTTCACCGCCTGCAACTGCTCGATCTGTTTGGTGGCACGAGAAACGATCCTCGCAACGTCTATCGTCTGATCATCCGTAAAGCGGCTCCGGACTTTGCCCTCGTTGGATGGGCACTCCATATGAATCTGCGGAACGGTGATCGCAATGCCCTCTCCAAACCAATCGCTCTGCGCGGCGGAGCAACAATCCCGCTTGAAGTGGTCGTTGTGCGTCGAGATGGATTCGATGGAGAAATTGAACTGTCGATGGACAACCTGCCCGCTGGGGTGACGGCCACGGGATTGAAGATTCCTGCCGGACAGTCCAAAGGCATTATGCTCGTCACAGCTGCGGAAGATGCTCCGCGTGGATTCACAAGTGCGACGTTCATTGGGCAAGCGATGATCGACGGCGAGACGGTCACTCGCCCCTGCCGTTTGGCATCGATGGCCTGGCCTGTGCCTGATGCCTGGGGCGAGATTCCCAGCCCTCGACTGCTGGCAGACGTCCCCGTGTCTGTGTGCGGAACAGAATTCTCTCCCCTCACGATCGCTCCGGCAGAGGACAAGGTGTGGGAAGTCACAGCAGGCGAAAAGCTGACGATCCCATTGAAGCTCATCAAACGCTGCGATTTCTCGGGAGCGAATATCAAATTGTCGACATACGGGACCGGCTTCGACGGGGCGTCAGCGTTCGAGGTCTCCTTAAACGAGGAAATGGCGGAGGTCGTCTACGATCTGGAAAAACTGAAGACAGCCCCGGGCGAGTACAAAGCGGCTGTCTACGGATACGCGGTGGCCAAGTATCGGGACAACCCGGACGCAATCGCTGTCGCAGAGGTCTTGCTTGCTCGATCTCAGGACGAAGCCAAGATCGCGGCTGACGAGGCGGCTGCTCTCGCAGAGGCAGTGACCACGGCTACGGATGAATTGAAAGCTGAAGCTGAGGCTGCCGCAGCGCAGGCTGCTGAGCGTCAGAAAGCAGCAGAAGCCGCCGTCGCAGCGGCCGAGAAACAGGTTCAGGCAGCGACAGCACGGGCTCAGCCCAAAGACATTGTCGACATCATCGTCTCGACTCCCATCACGGTCCGCGTCAATCCGGCGGAGGAACAATGAGCCATCCTTTCCATGCATCAAACGTGCTGTGTCCCGGTCCGGAGACACGTCGCGGGTTCTTGAGAATGGGACTCGCCGGGTTCGCCTCGCTCAGCCTGCCGGGCGTCCTGCGACTTCGTGCGGACAGTCCTGAGCAGTCCCGCGAGAGGACTGCCGTCATCATGGTCTGGAAGCCGGGCGGATGTTCTCACATCGATACCTACGATCCCAAGCCTGAGGCGGCGAGCGAGTATCGCGGGCCGTTCAGCACCATCTCCACGAAAGTCCCCGGCCTGCAGTTCACGGAGTTGCTCCCTATGCAGGCTCAGATCGCGGACAAGTTCACCGTCCTGCGTTCGATGCGACAGACGGCCGGGGGGCATCCGGCCGGGTCGATGCAGATGCTCTCAGGTGATCCCGACACTCGTGACAAGCCCAAGCCGAAGTACCCGGACTGGATGTCGGTCGTCTACTACCTGCGTGCACAGGAGGGGCCACGCACGAATCCGCTGCCTGCGTATGTGGGGATCAACCCGCCTACGGAATATAACGGTCCGGCATACGTGGGAGAGGCATATTCACCGTTTTCTGTGACGGGAGATCCCAACGAGCCGAACTTTGAAGTGCCGAACATCGGTCTCTCGAATGCTGCGGAAGTGACGCATCTTGGACGAAGGTCTTCACTGCGCGAGAATCTGGACAACCTCGAACGGGCCTTCGATCAGGCAGGCGAGTTGCAGGCGCTGGATGAGTTCGAGACACAGGCGATGACGCTGCTGACGAATCCGAAGACCAAGGATGCGTTCGATCTCACTCAGGAGGATGACCGCACTCGTGATCGTTATGGCCGTAACTCCTGGGGGCAGCAACTACTGATGGCCCGTCGTCTGGTGGAGGCAGGGGTCGACGTGCTGACGTCCAGCCTGCGGGGGCCGCTGTGTGGTCGCGTGGGCAACTGGGATGATCATGCGGTGAACCATCATGTCTTCGATGCTCTTCGATTCCGTGCGAAGGCATACGATCAGGCGGTCTCTGCGCTGATCGAGGACATCTACGAACGAGGTCTCGACAAACGGGTTTTGGTCGTAGTCACGGGTGAGTTCGGTCGCACGCCGAAGATCAACTACGACGCCAGCACCGGAGCCGGGAACGCGAGTGCCCCGGCCGGCACCAAGCAGCCGGGTCGAGATCACTGGCCGCGCGGATTCTCGAACATCTGGGCCGGGGGTGGCATCGAAACGGGGCGATTCATCGGTGCGACGGACAAATTGGGTGAAGACGCGGTCGAACGCGTCTGCAGTGCGGGTGATTTCCTCGCAACCATCTATCATCATCTGGGTATCGACTCGTCGAAGGTGTTCATCAAGGACTTCAACGGTCGCCCGACTCCCATTGTGGATCACGGAAAACCGATTCAGGAGTTGATTGGCTGACTCATTGCGACAGTCGACCAGGGTTTTTCATCGCGTATGCGGATGAGCGACGACTGTCGTTGATTTCGCTTAACTGGGCCACGACAATCACCTCTCCGGGAACCGGGTGGGTCAACTCCCGTCATGCAATGGTTGAGAGTACAACCTTCCAGCAGCGGAGGTCGCAACGTGGCTTGGATATCGATCGCACTGTTGATCAGTATGAATACGGCACTCTCCGAACCGGGCGATCATTACCGAACGCTGCAAGTTGATGAACGGGATCGGGATTATTTGCTGCATATTCCCGAATCGTACGACCCAATGAGTCCCACACCAGTTGTTCTCATCCTGCATGGTGCAGGAACGGACGCTGACATCACTGTGAAGTTCACCGGCATGACGGCGAAGTCGGAAGAAGTGGGATTCATCGCGGTCTATCCGAACGGGACCGGCAGGAAGCCGCTCTACCACTGGAATGCGGGAGGAGAATCGACTCCGTTTCGGGCCAACGACGCGGATGATGTGAAGTACATCTCTTGTGTGCTCGATGACGTGGAAAGCATCGTCAACGTTGACCGGCAACGGGTCTTTGCGACGGGCATGTCCAACGGTGGCATGATGTGCTATCGGCTGGCTGACGAAATGTCGGACCGTATCGCTGCGATTGCTCCGGTGGCCGGGACCATGATCATTGAAGAGGCTGATCCGCCGCGGCCTGTCCCAGTGCTTCACTTTCAGGGGATGGACGACCGTCTGGTCCCGCCGGATGGTCCCGGCAAGTGGACCCCCAAGTTCCTGTCGTTCAAGTCGCTGGACGAAACGGTTTCCATCTGGTGCCGAGTCAACGGGTGTCCCGACTCTCCGGAGGTCTTCAAGCTTCCGAAGCTCAAGAAGGACGGCACGTCTGTGACGAGGAAAACGTATGGGCCGGGGCTCGCTGATTCGGAAGTGATCGTCTATGAGATCGCAGGGGGTGGACATACTTGGCCAGGGGAGGTGTCGCCGTTCAAGCTGCTGGGCAGATCGACCTTCGATATCAAGGCCAATGATCTGATCTGGGAGTTCTTCCAGCGGCATCCCATGCCTGCGACCCCGTGATGGCCCCAGGACAAACGAGCAAGATGGGATCAAGGGTTGTCGTTGTCGGTGGCGGACTCGCGGGACTGTCTGCCGCAGCCGTGCTGACTCAGCAGGGTCTCGCAGTCACGCTGCTGGAATCGCGACCGCGCCTGGGTGGGCGTGCAGGGTCCTTTCTCGACAACGAAACGGGCGAATGGATCGACACATGCCAGCACGTCGGCATGGGGTGCTGCACGAATCTGTTGCACTTCACTCGTTTGGTGGGGATTGACGATTTGTTCCGCGAAGAGCGGGAACTGACGTTCATCGGCCCCCAAGGTGAACGATGCCGATTTCGAGACAACATTGGCCCCGCACCGTTCCATCTCACGCGGGCATTGATGGGACTTCGATATCTGACGCTGGGCGAAAAAGTGCGGCTGGGACTCGACCTTCGCAGACTCGCGCATGCTCGTTGGGCGAAAGCGAACGACATCTCGTTTGAGGACTGGTTGTTGAAACACAGCCGGTCGAGGGATCTCCGTGATCGGTTCTGGGACGTCATCCTCGTCAGTGCGCTGAGTGACACAACCTCACGGATAAGTGTTTCCGCGGCGAGAAAAGTGTTTGTCGACGGGTTTCTCTCGCACCGGTCAGGATGGCGGGTGTTGCTGCCCACCGCACCTTTGGATGAGATCTATGGTCAACGACTGACCAATTGGCTGACTTCGCGTGGGGCTACCGTTCTCATGCAGACAGGGATAACTCAGCTCGAAGAGCAGGAGGGGCGAGTGAGTGGTGCTCGATTGCGATCAGGCGAGTTGATGAGAGCGGATGAGGTTATCCTTGCGGTGCCGTGGCATCGTCTGGCAGACATCGTGCCCCCGTCGCTGGTAAATCATCCGACGGTGGAAGCTGCATCGCAACTGAAATCTGCATCCATCTCCAGCGTGCATTTGTGGTTCGACCGACCGGTGATCGATGTGCCTCATGCAGCATTGATCGGACGGTTGAGCCAGTGGGTGTTTGCGAGGGTTGAGAGTCAAGGAATGAGAGTTGAGAGTCAAACGACAGTTCCCAGTGAGCAGGGGGGAAGTCATCGGCCAACTGAATTCTCAGATCTCGGATGCGACCACTCACCACAGGCAACTAACAACGGACCACTGACAACGGACCGATTACCACTCTCCACTCACCACTCACCACTCACCTATCTGCAGGTAGTGATCAGTGCGAGTCATGAGGTGAGTGCGAAACCGCGAGCGGAGGTGATAGCGGAGGTCCTGCGAGAACTGGGTGAAATCTGGCCTGCGATCCGGGAAGCCAGTCTCGTTCATGGGCGGGTGGTGACCGAACATCGTGCCGTGTTCTCTCCGCTGCCGGGAAGTGAGGCGCAGCGTCCCGTTCAGCAGTCGCCGATTCCGAATCTCCAGTTGGCAGGAGACTGGACGCGCACCGGATGGCCCGCGACGATGGAAGGAGCCGTCCGAAGCGGATACCTTGCGGCAGAGAATGTGCTCAGGCGTCAGGGACAGAGCGTTTCGTTTGTGCAACCGGGACTGCCTGTCAGTCGCACGGCGAGTGTGCTGTTTGGAATCAGAGGTGATGGGATGCAGAGCAGGACGCAAGGATGAAACGGGTACGCTTGATCGCAGGCCTCTTGTTAGGGCTGACCGGTATCGGCACGGTGGGATTCCATCTCACGACGGGACGGGGCTGGCTGGAATCGGTGTACCTCTCGGTGATCACGCTGACCACTGTCGGCTCAAGAGATGGTGGACAGACACCTGCCGCAATGGTCTTTACGATGGCCTATCTGGTCGGCGGACTGAGCATCTTCACTTACAGTGCATTTCAGTTGGGGCAGTTTGTCGTCAACGTCGAGTTTCGCAGAATGCTGGAGAGACGTCGCATGGAGAAAGAGATCCGGAAGTTGAACAAACACTTTATCGTCTGCGGCATGGGCCGGATGGGCACGACGATCTGCGAGTTTCTCGCACAGCGAAGGAAGCCGTTCGTTGCAATCGATACCCAGAGTGAGGTGGTCGAAGAAGCGTGTCGCGAGCGCGGCTGGCATGCGATTGTGGGCGATTCGACGGATGATGCGGTGCTCAAGGATGCGGGAATCGAGCGAGCGACGGGGCTGGCAACCGTCCTGCCTACCGATGCGGACAACGTCTATGTCATCCTGACAGCACGCATGCTGTCATCGAATCTGCAGATCGTGGCTCGTGCGAGTGAGCCGAAGGCGATCGAAAAAATGGAGCGAGCCGGGGCGACGCGGGTCATCAGTCCGTTCTCCAGCGGGGCGGTCAAGATGGCCCGGTTCATGCTCAGCCCAAGCGTGGAGGACTTCCTGGAGATTACCGACAGCGGCGGCAGCGAGCTGGAATTGGCAGACATTCAGATTGATGCCGACAGTCCGTACATCGGAAAGTCGCTGATGGAAACCGATCTGCGGAACAGTGGCGTGATGATCATCGGCATCCGCAGAGCGAACGGCGAACGACTCCTGCCTCCTGCGGGGACCGCAGTCATTCAGGCGGGTGACAGTCTGTTTGCATTCGGGAGCAGCGAGGCGGTCAACAATATGACGGGGTTGACGTCGAGTGAGTCTTAAACTCCCCGCACGAAACTTGCGTGGTCGACCGATTCCGCTCGTTTTTCATAGCATGGCCTCGTCGCAAAAACGCGACGTTTTCCAGTGAATAACCAGAGTTCCTGCCGAACGGTTGTCGATCATGACACCGGGAGATAAAAGGGACACAGTCGTCAGTTTTCAGTGATCGGTTTGGAGTCGCTGTTTGTTCGCTGACAACTGTTAACTGAACACAACCGCGGAGGAATCAACCATGCCCGCCCCCATTCATGTCGCAGTCACAGGAGCCGCTGGAAACATTGGATACGCACTCGTGTTCCGCCTGGCGAGCGGTGAAGTTTTCGGTCCGGATCAGCCGGTCGTCCTGCATCTGGTTGAGATTCCGCCCGTGCTGAAGGCTTTGGACGGTGTCGAGATGGAACTCCATGACTGTGCGTTCCCGACACTTGCCGGAGTGGTGAAGGCGGACAGCGATCATCTGGAAGATGGCTTTGCCGACTGCAACTGGGTGCTTTGCGTGGGAAGTATTCCCCGTGGCAAGGGAATGGAACGGGGCGACTTGATTCGAGTCAATGGCCCGATCTTCACGAACACCGGAAAGGCGATCAACAACGCGGCAGCCAAGGATGTGCGTGTGCTCGTCGTGGGGAACCCGTGTAACACGAACTGCCTCATCGCGATGAATAACGCTCCAGACGTGCCCCGTGACCGCTGGTACGCGATGACGATGCTCGACCAGAACCGGGCGCAGTCACAACTCGCTCAGAAGACAGGTCAGCCCGTCTCTGCAGTCAAAAACCTTGCAATTTGGGGCAACCACTCAGCGACACAGTTCCCGGACGTCTATCACGCGACCATCGGTGGGCAGGCAGCACCGGACGTCATTGGTGACGAGGCCTGGATTCAGGGAGACTTTCTGACGACCGTCCAGAAGCGGGGAGCTGCTGTGATCGAAGCCAGAGGCGCTTCGAGTGCCGCTTCAGCCGCGAATGCGGCCATCGATACGGTCAAGGCGGTTCGAGCCAAAACGGCATCCGGTGACTGCTTCAGTGCTGCGGTGTGCAGTGATGGTAGCTATGGCGTGGACGAAGGTCTGATCTTCGGCTATCCCCTCACCAGCGACGGCCAGTCCTGGTCAATCCAGCAAGGCCTCGAACATGGCGAGTTCGCTCAAGAGAAGATCAACAAGACCCTCGCAGAACTCCGTGAGGAACGTGATACGGTGAAGGATCTTTTGTCATGACCGTAACTCCCGATCAGGCACGGCTCCAGGAACCAGCGATTTCAGCAGAGGATGCAAAACTTTGGCGGGATCGCTGGCGACAGGCCGCCGAGATGGATCAGCAGCTTCGGGCCGAGCGGATACAGTCCATCGACTGGAAGCGTGACTGGCCTTGGATCAGTGGGTTACTCAATCTTGGGGTCCAATTCTCGCAGCCGCGTCTGCCAGTGAGCCTGATTGTATACCGCCGCCGACTGGTCGAGTGGCAATCGCGATGATTCCCCTGATCGCGTCAGTATCAGTCTACGAACCTCAGGTTGACCGACATTTTGGGAAACCGATCCCCAGTGGTTCGAGACTTCCGCTGATCCCGGATTCTCTCAGACGTGAATTCCACGCTTTCGGCTCAGCAGGAGCTTCGCCCTCCCAGAGGCAGAGATGCTTCAGAATGAACAAATGATTTGAGGGGCCCACCAGATGACTGAATCGTCAACATTGCGTCTCTGGGACAACGAGCACGTCTGGCATCCGTTTGCGCCGATGTCGGCGTATCGGGAGGAGAGTGCGCCGATCATTGAGCGGGCGGAGGCGTTTCACCTCATTGATGTTGAGGGACGGAGGTATCTTGACGGCATCTCGTCTCTCTGGTGCAACGTACATGGTCATCGCGTGCAGGAGATTGACGCAGCGTTGCGGGAGCAGTTGAACCGGGTGGGGCATACGACGCTGCTGGGTCTATCCTCGGTGCCGTCGATCGAACTGGCGAAACGACTGGTGGACATCACTCCCGATGGGCTGGCGAAGGTCTTCTATTCAGACAGTGGAGCGACTTCCGTTGAGGCCGCGCTGAAGATGGCCTATCAGTTCCACCGGCAGAAGCTGGGAGGGCCAGAGGAGCGTGATCTGTTTGCAACGGTCAGCGGTGCTTATCACGGCGACACGATCGGCTCGGTCAGTGTCGGCAGTATTGAACTGTTTCATCGGGTGTATGGCAAGCTGCTGTTTGAGACGGTGAGTGTTCCCTCCCCCATCGGGTTCCGGTTTCCGGACGGCATGAGTGAAAGCGAGTATCACTCACACTGTTTCGCGGAGGCTGAGCGGGTGATCGTCAAGCACGCTGATCGGTTGGCCGCTTTCGTGATCGAACCGCTCGTCCAGGGGGCAGCGGGGATTCTGGTGCACCCTCCCGGATACCTGCGGCACGTTCGAGGGTTAACATCTAAGCATGGGGTTCCCCTGATCGCCGATGAAGTGGCCGTCGGATTCGGACGTACGGGGACAATGTTTGCGTGTGAACAGGAAGCGGTACAGCCGGACATTCTCTGTCTGGGGAAGGGGATCACCGGCGGATATCTCCCGCTGGCAGCGACGCTCGTGACGGATGAAATCTTCGATGCGTTTCTCGGCGATCCGAGTGAAGGACGGACGTTCTTTCATGGGCATACTTACACCGGCAATCCCCTCGGCTGTGCCGCTGCGATTGCCTCGCTCGACCTGTTCAAACAGAACGATGTCCTCACGAACGTGTCGACGATTGCTGGTGTCCTGAAGCAGCGTCTGGATGGTCTGGCGACTCATCCTCATGTGGGGCAGGTTCGACAGAAGGGGGTCATGGTCGGAATTGAACTCGTACGCGATCGTGGAACGGGCGAGCCGTATGATCCGACCCTGCGGATGGGGCATCAAGTCACGCTGGCTGCGAGGAAACGCAACGTGATCCTGCGCCCCCTTGGAGATGTCGTGGTTCTGATGCCGGCTCCTGCAATGTCTCAAGACCTCGTTGAGGAACTTTGTGACGTTGCATTGGCAGCAATCGACGAGGTTACTGCTTTTCGCGGGACGTGATGCTTGTCCTCCTGAAATGAACGAGGCCCACTGGTGTCAACCAATGGGCCTCAGCCGTGTTACGGGGTGAAATGAATTCAGGCCGGCGAAGGATCGAATTCCCGGAACAACACGGAATGAACGGAATAAAACATCTGTCAACCTAAGGTAGCAACTGAGGTGCCGAAACGTCCAACCATTTCGCCGTTTTTTTGAGCTGTTTTCGATTGTTTGAATTGCCCCGTAATTCCCGCAAATCCTTCCCGCTGGTGATGATCCGACTGGCGTTGTGCGGAATGCAGAGAATGAAACAGACCTGCTTTGCCCTGAAACAGCCTGTGTCATGACGATGCAGGAAGGTGATGCACATCCATTCCGTGGAATACTCCCTGTTTCCGAGGCTGTCGATTGTGCGAGATGATTTCTGAAGAAAAATCAGGGAGCACCGGCTGCGATTCTCTGGAGAAAATGTCGAGCGACAGGTGGCTTTGGAGGAATGAATGACGACTCTCCGATCGCGAAGCGGAAGAGTATCGGCGGAAATGGCACGCTGAGTGCATGGTGAGTAACTGCTGCACGAGCAAGGATTGGCCCGCACTTGCTCAACGGCCATGGAAAGCGTCTTCTGGACTTGTCCGGAAGACGCTTTTCCTTTTTGCTATGATGAGGGATGCTGATACTCTCAAGAAGCATGCCGCCACTGACAGCCAGGGAACATGGTCATCATGCACTCATGGCTGATTGCGAACTCCCCAAGTGAAATCCTTTCGAGAAGAGCTGAGTGCAGCTCTGAGCGACGAGCCCACAAGTATGGAACAGTCCGGGGTTAATCAGTCGAAGTTGCCTGCCGATGCGACCAACTTTCTCGTGATTCGTCGGGGATCAGCGCGGCGAAGTGTGATCCCTTTGTCACCGGGAGAAATCCTGACGATTGGTCGCGCGAACTCCAATCGGGTTGTCATCCCTGACGCCAAGTGCAGTCGTCAGCACTGCGAGGTCTTCTCAAGCGGTGGTCGCTGGTTGGTGCGCGACCTCGGGAGTCGAAACGGCGTTCTGGTGGATGGCGAGAGGATCGACGGAGAAGTCGCTCTGAAACATGGGGATCTGCTCACAATCGGTGCGTGCGAAGCAGAGTTTACCAACACAGCTCCTGAAGGCTCCATCTATGTTGGCGGCTCGATCGACGTGGGACAGGGGGCGACGTTTGACATTATCGAACGAAAATCAGGGACTCGATACGACAAGCCTCCGGCCACAGATACGTCAACTCGCACGAAGCCCGGACTGAATGAGTTGTACCTGCTCGCTCGTTCGATGGCAGAAGCTGCCTCGACGGTGAGCTTGGCTGAGCGAGCCCTCGAAGGCATCTTTGCCAGTTCCAGTGCATCGCTGGGGGCCGTCTTGCTCGTCACAAGTGAGGGCGAAAAAGTCGGTGCAGACGACCTTGAATACGTCGCGACCATGTCCCGCAAGGCGGGTGAAACCCCGTCTGCGTCGCGATACCTCTCAGAGATCGTACTCGAGGATCACGAAGCACTCCTGGCGAGGGATTTGTCGAAGAATGAGTCGCTTGCCTTACGTGACAGTTTGAGCTTAATCAGTGCCGACAGTGCCATTTGTGCCCCGATTCGGCATCAGGGTCGAGTCCTCGGGCTCATCCACTTGTACGCTGTCAAAGAAGGGAGATCACTCGAAACCGACGATCTGGAATTTGCTCTCGCGGTCGCTGATCAATTTGGGGTTGCACTGGAAAATGTGAAGCGTCGAGAGGCCTTACAGCAGGGGTTGTCGAAGGCTGAGCTGTTGGCGAATGATCTCCGGCAGCAGTTGGAAGTTGAGACTGAGTTGGTGGGAAACAGTTCTCAGATGAACGACCTGCGGAGCAAGGTCGGACGGATCGCACCGACGGATGCAACGGTCCTGATTCGCGGCGAAAGTGGTGTCGGTAAGGAACTCGTGGCCAGGGCTGTTCATTTCAACAGTCATCGCCGGGACCAGGCGTTTGTCTGTGTCAACTGTGCTGCACTCTCGGAGAGTTTGCTGGAGAGCGAACTGTTCGGACACGAGAAAGGTTCGTTCACAGGGGCTGTCGGTCAGAAGGTGGGAAAGTTCGAGCAGGCCGATAGGGGCACGTTGTTTCTGGATGAAGTGGGCGAAATGAGTCCAGAGGTGCAGTCTAAATTCCTTCGCGTGCTGGAGGGGCACCCCTACGAACGAGTGGGCGGGAGCAAACCAATTCAAGTCGACGTGCGGGTGGTGACAGCAACGAATCGGAACTTGGAGGCAGCCGTCAAAGAGGGCAAATTCCGTCAAGACCTGTATTTTCGACTCCAGGTACTCGAACTCTTTGTTCCCCCACTGCGGAAACATCCGGATGACATCCCGGTGATTTCCAGTCATTTCCTTGAAAGGACGGCTGCCCGCTCCCGCATCAAATGCACGGGTTTTACGAATGAGGCCGTGGAAGTGCTCCGTGAGTACCATTGGCCTGGCAATGTGCGTGAGTTGAAGAACGTCATCGAACGTTCTGCCATTCTAAGCGACAACGAATTGCTGACTGCTGACGATATCCGGTTGCAAAACTTTGAACGGCCGACACCGTTGGCCGATCATCAGCTGTTTGCCGGATTGGATGACCGGGTGGAGCAGATGCCGTCCAAACCGCTGGCTCCGAGTTCTGATGACACACAGGGAATCTGGAAGAAAGTCATCAACCAGGAGTTGAGCCTGGATCAGCTTGAGAACCAGTACATCACCGCGACACTTGATCGCTTGGGATGGAATAAGTCCGCGGCAGCCCGTCAGCTGGGAATTGAGCGAACGACACTGGACCGCAAGCTCAAGAAATACGGGATCACGAAACCCGACTGACTTCTCAGCATCATCAATGAAAAAACCGGCCTGCATGATAGCTCATGCAGGCCGGCTCTGGGTCATGCGGTCATGGCAGCGATCAGAATCCGTTGCCTCGGAATCCGTTGAACAGGAAGTTGAACTGGATCAGGCCGAGTGCCGTGTTGACAGTTTCCTCGATGCACTTGTATTTCAGGATGACCACGTCTTCGGGCTGAATCAGAATACGTTGACGTGGGTCGGAGTAAACTCGCTTCAGGTCGACACGGATGGGAAGCTGGCTGCCATCGCACAGTTTGCGGATGACGATTGCGTCGGTTGGCGGCAGCGGTCCACTTCCTCCGCTCGTCCCCCCTGATCCCCGTCTGCTGTTCAAGGCAGATTGCGAGAGCACGGCTCCTGATGATCCGACCGGGCCACCTGCGATGGCAATCGCTCCCATGATGTCGAGGTCGTAGTCACGTGGGAGTTCATGTTCACCCCCGCTCAGGACACCACCCGTGTAGAATTTTTCACGATCGCGGGATTCGATCATCACGATGTCGCCCGAGTTGAGAATGATGTCTTGCTCAACGAATTCCGGCACATTCTCCGGATAGAATCGCAGCGGGATACGAGTCATGTTCGGAGGGTCGGGAATCGGCGGAGGACAGGTGCAAGGCTGACGGAGTCCCTGCAACCGGGCCACGGTCTTGTCCCATTCCTTGCCGTCCACACCTTCACCTCGCACGATGAGGACTTCATTCTTCGCGTCCAGACCAGGAAGGCCGCCGGTCTCATTGAGTGCATGCATCAGGTCGTTCTCGCCTGCGGGGAGGTCGAGAACAAAGCCTGCACCTCGTTTGATGACTTCGTCCTCGCGACCTCGCACTGAACTGCTGGCTCCTGCCTCTTCGCGGACCACGAGCACCCGGTACGTTCGCCGTTTGATCAGCGTTACGATGATCGAGTCCTTGCCCTCGGGCAGCAGTCGTTTGTCGATCGTATAGGCCTTGCGGATTAACTCGGTGGCCTGTGCAAGAGTGAGTCCCTCGACGTCCAGCGGAGGCACAAGCGGCAGTGAGATCGTTCCATCTTCACGGATGGGAACCGGGAATCCGATGGACGGAGCCTGTTCGCCGTCCTCTGGAAAGTGCACGGGCGGGGCTTCCTCAGCATTGCCGAGAATCGTCTCGATGTAAATACCGAGGATGTCATTCGCTCCCAGTTGATACACGTCGCGGGGTCGCTGGCGGAGGCGGGAGAGAGAGATCTCCTGCATGTCCTCACGAGGACGGCCCAGGACAGAGTTCGGCACACGCTCCACTGGGATGGCGGGAATGTAACCGAACAGTGATGTACTGCTGCATCCACTGCCGGCCAACAAGAGTAAGCTGGCCACACCGTAGACGGTCGATTTGATTGGGTTGCGGGTCATCCGTCTGAACTCCAGTTTCAGGCTCTTTCGATGCCGGTCGGAACCGTCCGGTCAGCGATAACGTCAGATGTGAACGAGGGACGATGGATCTTGTTTCGTATTCGACTGCGGGATCAGGTCAGAACACGGGTGCGTGATAGGCCTCTGCCGCACGAGGAGCTGACGGCATCTCTGGTTGTCGCCAGACCTCCAGGGGAAGTCCCGTCTCCATGGGCGCCTCAGGGACAAGTTCCTCACCCTCGTCGATGGGATTCGGATCGTCGAAACCACTTTCAGGGGGTGGTGCCAACGGCAGATCATTCAGTGTTGGCTCCGGATCGTAATCGCCATCACCATAGGGGTCGTTGTAATTCCCGTAGGGGTTATTGGCCTGAGGCGGACGGTAGCCTTTGAGGGCTGTCCCGAATTCGCCTGTGCCACCACCACCACCTGAGCCAGATCCAGTCGAGCAACCAAACATGGAGACATGACATTGTCCACCACACCCGTCGCAGCTGGCAGCCAGGGCACCGTGGGCAAAGCCATCGGACCAGGCCATGGCCTTCGCCTGTCCTTCACAGTTGAGGTAGCAACTGGACCAGTAACGTCGTGGCGGAACCGCAGGCGTGCAGCCTGTGTCGTTCCCCATGCACACGTCCATATAGCCTGCTCGAAATCCCTCACCGAAGTTGTAAGGGTGCGAAACACAGCCATACAGGTCGCGAGTGTCCATCCAGGCCATCTTGGCGCGATGCTTACACTTGATGCTGTAAGCAGTGCTGTCAACGTAGTCAAATAGGTGACCACAACCTGTCGTGGTCGAAACCAGTAACAGCATGCCTAACCAATGCGTCATCCTGACCATGGGAGAGGTCTCTCTTGTAGAATCGTGAATCGGGTCGAGTCAGCGTCGATTGTTGATCAAGGGGCTTCAGTCGTAAGGTTAAGCCACACGCGTCTACTCTGCGGGGAGAGACACGAGATTCCTGATCTGTAGGTTTTATCGATCGCAGCGATGATCCGATTGATCCCATTGCATCGGAGGAACGGGTTTTCCTGCTACGGTGGTCCGGATCCTTCGCGTTAGTCAAGCTGCGGTGACTCGGAAGAATACGCTCAGTTTAATGGCACGCTTGGGCAAGCAGGACCTACGCAAGCCCACATTGCGGAACTGAGTGAGTTCGAGCGTGTGGTTGCAAGTCACTCTTGAGAAAAGACTTATTGCCGCTGCCTGTGTAGATTTCCACCTGCCAAACGTCTGAACTTTTGGAGAGCTTCAGCCGTCCGCTAAGGGCCGTTTGAGAGAGAGAATTCGACAGATCGCTGGTGGGAGAGTGGCCACCGACGAGAGTATTTCGATCCGTCGACAGGATGGCGTCAGTAGCCGAGCATTTCAATCAGCTTCTTCCCCCAGCCTCGACGGGTCTTGTCGAGTTCTGTTTCGACCGCTCGCATCCGTTCCCGAATCCATGCTTCACGCTCTTCCGGATCAGAGCAATCGTAGGAGCCGTGACCTGGCTCGGGCAGGTGACTGAACTCCGTGTCTGCCATGTCGGGACCATCCCAGGGGGGTTGATCCGACCATATCCCGCTGTTCGGGTCAGGCAACCCTAGCGAGTTCGGTTGTTGGGAACTCAGGCCGAGCAACTGATCGCGAAGCGCTGCGTGCTGTCGCTCGAGCGCGTCGATCCGGTCCTGATAAGTCATCGCCAGCGTATTGACGGTCTGCTTCATCGACTCCTGGGCATGCTGCAACGCCTGTTGTTGCATGACGCCTAGTTCTTTGATGATGTTCAGCACAAATTGCTCAGAGAGGCCCCCGACTCCACCGCCTGATCCCGTCTGAGTGGGCATGCCTGATGTCAGATGTGCCAGCTGATTTAATGCACTGAGATTCGTTTCTGCCGGCGACGCACTCGAAGAGGAATTGCTCAGAGAGTCACTGGTTGCAGCGGAATTGACGATGCCCGAATTCGGACGAGTTGGATCGGGCGATCGTTCATCAGAGGTAACTGAGAATTGAGTAGACGCGCCGTCATCTTCTTCGTCGCCGCAGTGCACAGAGACCAGGAATCTTCCAACCTGAAACTCATCGCCCGAGTTCAGCGGAGCGAGTGGTTCGATATGGCCGTTGATAATCGTTCCGTCGTCAGAAAGCAGATCAACGAGCCAGAGCCCGGATGGAGTTCTCACGATGCTGCAATGTGTCTTGGAGACCGACGGATGTGCCAAGTGAACCTTCGCAGCGTCGCCACTGCCAATCAGAGTGACATCGCGAGCGACTCGATATCGGCGAACATTTTGCCCCGCATTCAGAAAGTCCAGAAAACAGTTGAAATTCTCCTCAGAATCAGGGGTTGTCAGAAGATCGTCCCTGGAGAATTCGTCTTCCGCACGTTCGGCATCGAACAGTTGAGGCGCCGGCTCAAACGTCAGCGAATAGGGACCGATCGAAACCGATTCGTCCGTATTGACCCACCCTGCCTGAGAGGCTCCGTTTGGCCAATGCGTTCCCGTACGTGATCCCAGGTCAGCACAGTAGATGCGTTCGTTGATGATCTGGAAATAAGCATGTCGTCGGCTGACTTCTGTGTGGTTCAATTGCAGATCGCAATCTTCACCCTTACCGATGATCAAGCAAGGTCGGTTCCACAGAACGGGTTGAGGACGTGCCCCGGATTCGGACGAAGAAATCTTGACGATAAAGGCCGTCTTCTGACCGCAAGCCCTGCGGAACCGCGACAGCATCGATCGTGGGACATCTGGTTCACGGAGATGCTTCAAGCTGGGTTTGACCGCAGGCGGCACAGGGGCTTCCGATGGGGGAATTGGATCGTCGGCGGTTTCTTCAGGACTGCGCAATGTGAACAGACGTCGTCGTCGGCTGGAATTATCAAATGCCGAATGCATAGGGTCAGAGCCAAATACTCAAGCGGCCTTCAGAACTGCGTGGGTCGCATGCTCTCTCACACCTGCTAAAGCAGATCTGCGGGAAGCATTCACGAACTGTCGGACGATTCGTTGATGGAAGGAGTTGCTGCGGAGAATCACCGCCTCATGCTCAATTTCCCATTTGGTTGAAATGATGGCCTTGAATCGTCCTGATTCCCACGAGCCCGGTGGAATCGGGCCAGAGGACGGCCCTCTAAGGCATGCAAAAGTAACATCGCGAATTTAGAGAGATTGTGACCGCGCCATTGATCCCCCCTTGTTTCGCTCGTTGACAGGCCTCTATTGTGAGTCAGCAATCATCGGAATGTCAATCAGGCATTTGAGATTCTGTTCGACAAAAGCCAGATGACTCGTCAAAGTTCCCGTATTTCCACACTTTGGAGAAATGTGGAGAAACAGCGTGCCCTGCGTAGAACGCAAAAAGGGACGGAGCATGACTGCTTGGCAACGCAGTGATCTCATGGTGGTGGCAAGTGCGATCCTTTAGGGGGATTCGCCCAGAAGATGCAGACGTTGAATCTTCAAGATCCGACGTGAATGAGAGCCGAGAGGACCTGTCTGGCCGTTTCATCACGAGATCAACTCAATTTCGCGGATTCCACACGGGCACCGGATACTCTCCACGCTTCCAAGCTGCGACCTCCTCGCTGTCCGGGAGTGCGCTTGAGATCTCGACCCAAAAGGTCGTTCCCTCCGTCCCTGGCCCTCCTGGCAGATGCTTCATGATAAACTGTTTGGGGAGTTGAGCCGTTTCGAGACGACTCACGCACGGGATGAACCAATCTGTGTAGAAACCTCCATCAGTCTGGACTGTCACATAGAAAGCGAAGTCTCGAAATGGAGACACATTACGAATTCGTCCCTGCACTTCGATGAGATTCTCGCGACTGGTTCGTTGGACAGCCGTCAGTTCAACCTCGCAGGCATCACCCGAGGTCAACGAGTATCCGGGGTTTGAAGACGAGTTGAGTCGCACGCCTTGCCGCCTCATGGCCGCCTTCAACAATCGAGGAAAATCCTCCTCCAGCTCGGCGATCGTTGTTCCGAATGTCTCTTCGAATAGCTTTTGGCGCAATTCGGGAGGTTGCTTCTGTAGCGGCTCGATCTGTCCCAGTTGTTTCAGGTATCGCGCATAGTCGGACTTATGTTCAGTGACGAGCAACCAGTGGAGGCCCCACGCCTGAGCATAGGCCTCCCCTACAAGCACGTCTCCCCGGAAGGCAGCATCAGCGGTGACGATCTCTTGCCAATCGAGGACCCGGTCCCCGTTTAATCGCCTGGCATAGATTGAATTGACTTTGTTCGGGCCGATGTTGATGCGTTCTCCATTGTTCTCAAATCCCGTCGCAATCCCTTCGTTGAACCAGGTCGGGATATCAGCCAGACGCTGCAACAGCCCTCGGTTGAAGACCTGTTGGTGAATGGCCTCGTGCAGGGGAACCTGAAAGGAACGACATTCGCCAATCCGGATCGCCAGTCGATTGGTCAACGGTGAGTAAAACCCGGAAACTCGTTCGGAAGACAGGCCGCGTCCTCCCGTGGCCTCAGTCGTGTAGGCATTAAAGTCTCGGTCTCTTTCGAAGATCAACATCACCAGCGGATAACGAGGAGGGCTGGTTTCAGTCCGCAGATCACGGCAGAAGCCGCTGAACACCGTGTCCACCCGATCGAGGAATTGGGCTGCATTTTTGAGGAATCCCGTCACACGAGCCTCCGACTGCTCGGGGAGCGGACCTGCGAGAACCAACCCGACCACGTAGGGGTCACGGACCAGCGTGCGAACACCCGTGTCGCCAAATTCCTCCGTTAGTTGGTCCGCCATTTCGCGAGGCGTCAGAGGTTCGGGGTCAGCCCCGACTGTTCGCTCCCTGACGGCCTGTTCGGGAATCAGGGTTATACTTCCGTCAGACTGTTCGATCGCGTGGACGCCTTGCCCCGATCCCGTAAGCAACCCTGTGACCGTCTGAGTCTCGCCCGACTCATTGAGATATGTGAAAGTATCCGCACAAAGACGACCGGCGTTCAACACGCCCCACAGGACAGCCACGATGAACACTGCGGTCCATCTCCCGTCAGTTCTATTGGATCGCGTCCTGATCAGCTTTGCATCCATGAGATGTGTCCAGCCCTGGAGTTGGCAATGTCACGCGCACATTGAACTCTTTCCATCAAAACCCTCAAGACTCGCAGATGCAAGTCGGATTGACCTCAGGAAAGATCAGAACCATCTTCTGTCTTCGACTGAAAGTCGGCAGGTTCCTTGTAATACTTCGTCAAGTCGAGGCCCCCCTTCTGCTCGGCTTCAAGCAATTGTACGCGAGATTCCAGCTGTTGAAACCGGATATCGATGGCCGGTTCAAACAGCGGTTTCGTTCGTGGGGGAGCAGGACGTGGAACTTTGGGATAACCCAACTGCCGTTGCAAGGCAGCAAACATGTAGAGCGGGTCTTTCCCGATATTCGCTCTGGCGATCCGGCCTTCCTGCACGTCGAACAGAATCGGGTAGCTTGCCTCATACTCAGGACGGTGCGTTCGCCTGCGAACCTCTGCGACATGATGTTCGGAGCGTCGATACAGCAGCTCGGCAAAGTCCTGCGAGCCGAGGAGACCGTTCAACCTCCGAATCCATGTTTTCCAGTCCTCGTTGAACATCGGAACGTCAGCGATGGCTTTCAGGCCCCGATCGTATCCCAGTCGGTTTCGAGAGATGCACTCAAACTGAAACATGAACAGTCCCTGGGGCGTTGGTTCTCCGGACTGATACTCTGCTTCCTGCTCCAGAACCTGAAAGGCGATTCGTGCATCGAAGCGGGACTCCTCGTCCTCAGCTCGACTCATCACGAACGCCTGAAAACTGGTGAAGTAATGCGACAGTCGAAGCATGCCGTCGCTGATTCGCCCTTTTTGGAGCATCTCCGCCCGGAGGAAGTCAATCGCCATGGGAAGCTTGGTCGTGGCAAGAATCTCCTCCCCGATATTGGCCAGCACCTCCTGAGAAGAGAGGTTGTCATCAATCCGCTCTCGGAAGCAGCGGAAGAAGTAGGCCTGCTCGATGTACTCTTCGCGATCCAGGAGCGATGATGGCATGGGTTTGACCAACGACGGATGTGGGAAACGTTCGCTCATGATAACGCATCCGAGGACCGTTCGACCAAACCTCTCGAAATCGTGCGGACCGGCTCCTATACTGAGAGCACTTCTCTTGTCCGACACCTCCCTGTTGCTGCTGATCCTCCGCTGATGACAATCGAGACTGCATCTGCCGCTTCACACGCAGCACCCGATCTCGTCGAGCGGCAGACGGTGACGCTGTTTGACGAGTCGCAGCCGCTGACACTCGCGAGCGGTCGTACGATTGGTCCCATCACCGTCGCATACCAGACCTATGGGGAACTTTCGCCTCAAAGGGATAACGCGATCTTCGTCTGTCACGCACTGACAGGAGACGCCCATGTCGCAGGACGGCATCACCCCGACGATCGCAAGTATGGATGGTGGGACGGATTTGTCGGACCGGGCAAGCCGCTGGACACAAATCGCTACTTCGTGATTTGTGCGAACGTGCTTGGTGGCTGCCAGGGGACGACCGGGCCGATGTCGATCAATCCTGAAACCGGTACGCCTTGGGGGCCTGATTTTCCATTCATTACGGTTTCGGATATCGTCAAGGTGCATCAGGCACTCGTTGATCATCTGGGAATCGAACGCCTGCTGGCAGTGATCGGCGGAAGCCTCGGGGGGATGCAGGTCCTGGAATGGGCAGCACGCTACCCTGACAATCTGGCTTCTGCCATCGTGCTTGCTGCCGGAGCGAAGCTCAATGCTCAGGGCATTGCCTTCAATGCGGTTGGCCGCCGCGCGATCTACGCCGACCCTGCCTTCAAGAGTGGTCGCTACTACGGCGATGAGCATCTCCCGAGGTTCGGACTTGCGCTGGCCCGAATGATTGCGCACATCACCTACCTCTCCGAGCAGTCCATCGAAATGAAGTTCGGTCGCAAGCTTCAGCACAGTGATGAACTGACGTATGACCTGCTCAAAGAGACAGAGTTTCAGATCGAGAGTTACCTGCACTATCAAGGGAAGCAGTTCGTCGAGCGGTTTGATGCCAACAGTTATCTGCTCGTGACGAGAGCGATGGACTACTTCGATCTGGTGGAGTCATATGGACCACTTGCGAACAGCCTCGGAAAGACTGACGCTCGATTCCTGGTCGTGGCGTACACCACCGACTGGCTGTTTCCGACTCCGCAAAGCCGGGAGATCGTGCGTGCACTGATGGAGGCCAGGAAGCATGTCTCCTTCGCAGAACTCGACAGCCCTTACGGGCATGATGCGTTTCTCATCGATTCCGAACTTCCGATGCTGGCCCGACTCGTGACTCCCTTCCTGGAAACGACCTACCGATCCATTGGTGATCGTTGATCGCCGATCGATTAACAGACCATTTTTGTCAACCTTCGAAAACTAATCATCAACTCACACACTGATGCTCGCCAAGCGCTTACATTTGCCTGATCCACTCGCTGCCGTCACCGATGGCGTGATCATGGAGCAAGTGGCTCGCGGGAGTCGGGTCATCGACCTTGGCTGCGGGAATGGGCGATTGCTCGAACGACTGCGGGCGGATCACGACTGCACGGTTCAGGGGGTCGAACTGGACTTCGATGAGTTCACGCTGGGACTCAGTCGGGGTCTGCCCATCATTCGGGCTGACTTGAATGATTCTCTCACCTCCATTCCCAGCGGTTCGTTCGATGTGGCTGTGCTTTCGCAAACCTTGCAACAGGTACGCAGCCCCCTTGCGGTGTTGAAGGAGATGCTGCGGATCGCCCGCAGAGCGCTCGTCGTGGTGCCGAACTTCGGCCACTGGAAGGTCCGCTGGCAGGTGGTCTCGGGTGGTCGGGCACCTGTCACCGATTCTCTCCCCTATGAATGGTTCGAGTCACCCAACGTCCACGTCTTGACCCTGATCGACTTTCGCGATCTGGCCCACCGTGGTAACTTCAAAATCGTGAAGGAGTTACCCATCATTGGTGAGCGTGCAGTCAACCGTGCCTGGCTCGCCAACCTGCGTGCCCACAGCGCGCTCTACGTCCTCGAACGCATCGACTAACCGTGTCGATGTCTCAAGGGACGTCGATCGGACATTTGCTGATCAGCTCAATCCACGAATGACTGACGGCGGGTGGCGGTGCATCGTCTGCAAAGAGGACATCCAACGAACTCATTAGATTGACCGACTGACGGGTTGCTATGGCATTCGCGGAATTCAAGTGGGACGACCTGATTGGCGAAATCTCCGGGTTGTCAACGGTCATTATTGTGGTGGCCTTCGCTGTCCATGTCCTGATGTATTTCATCTTGTGGATGTGGGCACGTCGCGACCTGCGGGCGATTGCAACATCGCTGTACGACTTCACCCGACGATTAAAGAATCAAAGCCTGCTCGAACACCGGGCTCATCTGTCCGTGCAGATCGAAGCCTTTCTGGCCGACGTGAACGACGTCCTGGACGATCCCTCGCGGCAGGAGGATCGGGCTGCTCTGCTCGACCGGATGAGCGTGCTCGATGAGAAACGTCGTTATCTCAACTCAATGTTCTTCGAGACGGTGTACAACATCACCCGGACGATGATCGAGGCTTACCCTCTCGGCGGAGTGCTGGGGACGATCCTCGCGATTGGTGCTGCCTTGCAACTTGATGCGGCTGCGAACGATGCGGTGTCGGTCAGTTCCATTGTCGGTCGCTTCGGCGAGGCCATCTGGTCGACCTTTGCCGGACTGATGGCGGCCATTCTGCTGATGTTCATCAACAGCATGGTCGAGACCGGATTCGAACGCCTGACGGAAAGCCGGCGTCATGTCCGCGAGACGATCGCCCGTGCAAAACGAGAGCTCTTTCTGCACGTCTCTCCCAGACCCGCATCCACGGAGAAGTCGGCTCAGGGGACGTCGTCATGAAAGGTCGCCGTCGCCTGACGATGCAGCTCACGCCGCTGCTCGACCTGTTGCTGATCGTGATCTTTGCACAGTTCATGGATGTGCGGGAACGGGAGGCGACGACGGTTGATGAGGCCAAACAGGCGGTCGAGCTACGTTTTCAGGCGGAAGCGGAACTGGCTGATTTGCAATCAACACACGAGCGGGCGGTCGATGCACTCAATCAGGCTGCACAACTCGTTGCTCAACTCAGAAGCCAGAATCAGGAACTTGAACAGAACTCGGACCAACTTCAGTCGGAGGTGGAGCGGGCCGTCGCTCAACAGCGACTTCTGGGGGAACTGGTCAGTCAGTTGTTTCATATTCCGGGTGACACCATCGCCGAGGTGTTGACCCCGGCAGGAGCCGATCAACCGGCTGCGACAGCCGAGCAGCGGGCCTTTCTGGAGCAGCAGTTTCGTGAGCTGTCCATGCAGAAAGCGGGCAGGATGATTCGTCATCTGCTTTCGTACGAGGAGATGCGAAAGCGCTGCGATCTCTGGGAACTTCACATCGACGAAACAGGCTGGTTCAGCCTCAAGGCGGGAAAGGAAGAACGGGGCTTTCGCGCGTCCACCCCGACGGAGTTTGCGAATCGCTTCTACGCCATCTACAAATCGCTGCCGGAACCCAAACAACTGGTGGTCATCATGCTCTCGTACGGAGACGCCCGTGCAGACGTTCGCGAGGCAGCCATTCAGGGTCTGCCCCGTGTCACGGAACGCATGCGTCAGGATGCAGGAGGCACCTTCCGTTTCGAATATGCCATCCTGGGCTACCAGCCTCCCCCCGAGGAGTAAGACACGAAGCGGTCTGTCTCGGTTTTCGCCATCGTGCTAGACTTCTGATAAAGGTGTCTTCGATCCGGCTGGGAGTTGTGTGATGAAAAAACGTGTGGGAGGAGCCATTGTGCTGGTTGCTGTGGGGATCGGTATCTGGTTGAACAGCCTGTTCACCGGGATCGGCCCGGGAGGCGAAGGCACCAACGTGGGACTCAGTCCGGACTTGGCTGTCAACGTGGAAACCTCCGAGGAATCGACGGAAAGTACCGCGAGTGATCAGCCGAGCAGTGTCAGCATCCCAGCTGGAAGCGTCTCCACGATCCTCATTGACGACCGTCAGTACCTGCTTCAACTCGGCGACAGCACCGAGGAAAGCTTTCAGCCCATCGAGATCAGCGAAGTCGTTCGCCTGGCGAAAGAGGCACAGCCCGGCCAGGACGGAATCCGGCTGCACATCAAGCGTCGCGAGACATCACGAGCATCCGCCGAGAGCGCACTGACTGATGCCCTCCGCGAAGCAGGAGTGTCCGATAACGCCATCCAGATGCACGCGGGGTTTGTCGAGTAACAATCCTCCGTTGCCTACGCCTGCCGGTACACGATTCCCGTATCGATTCGAGTGAACCCGGCCCCGGTGATGGCCTTGGTGGCGTGTTCATTTCCCTCGGGAGCGTGAATCTCAGCGATGGAGATCAACTCCTGTCGCATGTGCCGGGCCACCTCGACGAGGAGTGCACGACCGTAGCCTTTGCCTCGCTCGCTGGCACTGACATCAACGTCCACCAGACCGATACAGCGGGCATTCCAGGTGCTCACGTAGGCGTCCAGTCCCACGACTGTCACACTGGCGATGGGGGGACCGCCTTTCTTGGGGCCCAGGCTGAAACGCAAGGATTCGATCCGTCCCAGACGCGCGAACCACCACCAGCAGGGCAGGGCAGGTTGGTCGCTGATGACCAGTTCCGTCGCGCGGCGGATGGCAATGAGCTTGAAGTGGACCGGATCGTTCGTTTGCAGGATGTCCCGTTGATAGACGCCGATTCGTTCGGAAGGTTCGTATCCGAGTTTCTTCAGGAAGGGATCGGCATCATTGTCGGTCACCAGAAAGCCGGACGGGCGTGCGCCGCCGTACAACCCGAAGTAAAACGGATCGCGACCCTTGGATTGCCCCGCTTGAATCTCTTGAGAGCCGTTCGCGTGAAGATAGGTTTCGGCTCGCTTCAGCAACTCGCGGCCGATTCCCTGCCGTCGATATCCCGGATGGACCATGAAAGCACAGATGATCCCCACATCGTACGACAATCGGGACAGACTGGCATCTGCTCCAAAGCCGGCATGCACCATCCCGATACATTTGCCACCATCGAGTGCGAGAATCAGCCCATGACGGTCAAAATAGGGCTGTGAGAAATTGACGAGTTCGAGTTCGTAGGGAGTGAACCCCTTCGCAGCACCGCGGCCAAGGTTGCACTCATGCCACAGCCGAACGAGTTGCGGCGGGTCGCCGTTCAGAAATGACCGGTACTCGACCACGAGTTCTCAAGTCCCGAACGGAAGTGCTTTCCGTTCTGCGAAGAAGGTTGTTTACTTTCGCCCGTGAGCCTGTCTGACGGCATCGACCACAGCTGCTGCGGTGAGACCGTACTTGTCCAACAACCCCTGCGGATCGCCGCTTTCTGCGTATTGATCGCCAACGTTCACAAAGCCCATCGGCACGGGCGCCGTCTCAGCGACGACTTGTGCGACAGCTGAACCGAGACCGCCATGATGCAGATGTTCTTCCGCGACGACGATGGCACCGGTTTCTTTTGCTGCTGCCGCGATGGCATCGCGATCAATCGGCTTAATCGTGTGCAGGTCAATCACACGACAGGAGATGCCATCGGCTTCGAGCATTTTCGCAGCATCCAGAGCCCCCGGGACCATCAGGCCGTTAGCGATGATAGTGGCGTCACTGCCGTCGCGGACCGTGATGGCTTTGCCAAGTTCGAACGGACAACCATCAGGATAGACGGTGGCAACCTTGCCGCGTCCTACGCGCAGATAGGTGGGGCCTTCCAGTTCGAGGCAGGCCTTCGTGGCTTCGATCGTACAGGCTGCATCAGAGGGGACCACGACCGTCACCCCGGGTAGCGAGCATGCCAGGGCCACGTCTTCGATGCCCATCTGAGAGGGACCGTCCTCGCCAATCGAGATGCCGGCATGAGACCCCACCAGTTTCACGTTCAGATTCGGGAAGGCGACAGACATCCGAATCTGATCGAAAGCGTTGTCCATCAGAAAGCAGGCGAAACTCGCCACGACCGGGATCTTGCCGCAGGCCGCCAGTCCCCCGGCGACGCTGACCATATTGCTCTCTGCAATCCCGACATTGAAGGCTCGGTCCGGATAGGCCAGAGCAAACGGTTCCGTTCGCGTCGAGTTTCCCACGTCCCCGTCGACCGTCACCAGCCGATCGTTTGTGGCTCCAAGGTCCTTAAGAGCGTTTCCAAACGCATCACGCGTTGCGGCTCCGAGCGGCAGTCCACTGGCTTCACCTAAGTACATCTGTTCGTCCGAATTCAAGTGCGTTGAGTTAATGATGTCTGATAATGAGACCTGAGGACTTCGATCTCAGATCTCGATTGATCAGCCGATCAGTTCGAGAGCCTTCTTGGCCAATTCCGGTGAGAACGGTTTGCCGTGATAGTTGGGATCGCCTTCCGCTTCGAGCAAAGGAACCACCGGATAGCCCTTCTGAGTCTTGGAGACGATGCATGTCGGCTTGTCGTTTACGCCTCGTGCTGTTTTCAGGGCAGCGACGACTTCGCCCATGTCGTTGCCATTGATGGTCTGGACGTGCCATCCGAAGGCTTCGATCTTCGGCTGGAATTCTGTGAGGTCAAGAACTTCCTTCGTGGCCCCGGTTTGCTGGTAGCCGTTGCGGTCGATGATGGCGGTCAAATTATTGAGGGCGTACTTCTCTGCGGCCGCGATCGCCTCCCACACTTGACCCTCACCCATCTCGCCATCGCCCAGCATGACGTAGGTCTGATAGTTCCTCCCGTCCATCTTGCCTGCCAATGCATGACCGATGCCGATGGACAGACCCTGACCGAGCGAGCCTGTGGACGCTTCAATGCCGGGGAGACGACGCATGTTGGGATGACCCTCCCAGGGAGAGCCCAGCTTGCGGAGGGTCATGATGTCGTCAGTCGTGAAGTAGCCTGCTTCCGCCATCGCCGAGTAGAGGACAGGACAGGCGTGCCCTTTACTGAGGATGAACCGGTCACGGTCGGGACTGGACGGATTCTTGGGGTCATACTTCATGAACCCGCCGAAGTAGAGGGCTGTCACCACTTCTGTCGCGGAGAGGCTGCTGGACGGATGTCCGCTGCCTGCTTCAGTGGTGATGCGAATGATGAGTTCGCGGATTTGGGTCGCTTTCTTTTTCAGATCGTCCAGACTCAGCTCGGGCACGTCGTCTCATCCTTCGTAGAAACCGCAAATTCGTCGCAGAAGTGAAGTCCCTTTGACATCCCAGCTGCGGGGGACCGAAGCTCGCTATGCTATCGAGGCAGCGTGGAGCCTGCAACCACGCCGCAACTCGATCTTGCGACAGAACTTCCGATGGGATACGGTTCGCCGCTGAGCTTTCCAAGGAGGGAATGATGTCGGATGATTACACGGAGGGGGTCCTTTCACCGGGCCGTATTCTGTTTGGATGTGGGATTGTGCTGGGCGTTTGCCTCGGTTTCGCGGCCGGCCATTTCACCCTTTGGGGCCGGATTAACCGATCCGATGACTTCGCCCAAAATCCGTTTCAGGTCGACGACTCGCTCCATGGTCAGTCGCCGAGTCATCTGAACCCCGAGCGTCCGACAGCTGCCGGCAGACCGGAAGTCCCCCGATCGGATTCGGTGCCAGGCCCATTCTTCGCGGCCGCTGCACGTCGATTGATGGGTCCGACAGAGGAAGAGTCCCTATCGAATCATCCGGTCCGGGTTGCCACAGATATCACGCCACGAGCGACCGCATCGACCCCGGACTCACTATCATTTTCCGATGCTGCTCCGATTGACGAGGAGACCCAGTTGCGCGAGCAGGTCACGCGGACGATCATCGCACAGGAGCTGCCGCATTCGACTGAACAGGAACAGGAGATCTGGTTCGATGTCCTTCGCGGGATGGAGGCAGCTGACGTCAAGGGTATTCTGCGGATGCGGAAACACGTTGGAGGAGATCCGGCATCCACCTTTGGCATGCTTCAGATAGGACCGGATGTCTCCGCGCCGCCTGCCCCCAAACGCAGCTCGATCACATCCGCAGCCGACGAGGATCGTTGGAAGAACACTCTTCAAAGTCTTCAACAAATCCGTGACATCCGTATGCACAACCTGGCGAACGCCGAAACGATCGGCTTCATTCGCCAGTTACCCGTGACACGTGAGTTGACCGGACAGACGGGGCACAGTGGAGTTCAATTCCTGAAATCAGAACTCGATCCGTCTGCAGGAGTTCCTGTTTATACGGGCCGTTTACTGGATGTCGCCATCAGCGGCACGGGATTCTTCCAAGTCCGTTATCAGGACGAAGTTCGCCTCACGCGTTGCGGACGATTCATGTTGGATGAAGAACGTCATCTGGGATTGTCCACGACGTCCGAGTCGTGGCGACTGGAGCCGCCGATTGTTGTACCGGAGGATATCGTCGAGGTTCTCTTCAACGTCGGTGGGCAAGTCGATGGGATCAAGTCAGAGACGCAGGAACAGGTTGAGTTGGGTCGTATTCAACTCGTGACGGTTGATGCTCCTGCGGCATTGGAGCCGGTCGGGGAGGGGCTGTATGCGGTCACGGAACTCTCCGGGCCGATTCGTCAGCAGGCAGGCGGCGGTCAATTGCACGGTCGGTCTGTCGAGCGGATGTCGGACCGAATCCGTGAGGCTGAGATGAACTCGCTCGAGCGAGTACTGCTGCTCATGAGTCAAATGGTGACGGACTCATCTCCCAAGTAAGTTGCCGAGCGACCGTTAAAACTTCGGGATGATGCCCTTTTCCTCTTCGATGAAGGCGCGAGGATCTCGAAATCGTTCGACGAACGTGATTCCAAACCCCAGTCGCTTCTGGTCGGCGGCGACCATGGCCCACGGGGTCTCGGGATGGTTCTGAATGACCTGCTCATAAAGGTCGAGCGCCTTCTGTCGCTGCCGCTCAAGTTCGGCAAAGTCGACACGGGTCTTCTGGGTCTGCTGCTCGTCGGGTTTCAGCATCTCGCTTGTGTAGCCAAGGTCCCAGAAGTTGGTGTCCGGCTCCTGTGGTTGAGGATTCTCACGGACGTGCTTGTCCATGGCGAGCAGGAACTGGAACTCGCGGACACGACAGGCGATTAACTGGGCATAGAGCAGATCATAGGCAGCCCGCCAGCGTTGCTCAGCCTCCTGTGCACGAAGCTCGCGAATCCGGTCGAGGACGGCGAGTTGTTGATTGATCATCGCCATCGCGCGCAATGACTGATCGAAAGCCTTGCGTCCCTGCTGCTCGAACTCGGGTAGCTCGATGGAGTAGTAGTGCCACTGGATAATGAGCTGGTTGTCGATGTTGGGGTTGAGCGTGTGGATCACGTTCCAGATGGTGCTGCGGAATTCGCTGGCGTCGCGTCGTTCAACATAGTCACGTTTATTCAACAGGAGCGGCTCGTACTCCTTCATCGCGACATCGTCAAACCTCCGATCGAGGCCGGCATGAACAGCACGCCCGGCGAGATTGGCTTCATCCCGGGCGAGCAGGAAAAAGATTCCCCCGGTCTCCCGGACGAGCCGCACCTGAGCATAGGGACCGAACCCACTGGAGTAAGCGTCCCATCGAGGTCGGAAGCCGTCATATTGAATGCACTCCGGCTCTGCGGTTTCTGGTCCGCGGTCGATGCGAATCCAGTGGTCGATCCCGGATTCAGGATTCACCCAGCGGACATGAGCATAGGGATAACCGAAGACGGCTTCGCGGCCCATGATGTAGATCGGGACTTTGAATCGCTGCGCTTTTTCGATGACTTCCTCGAGCATTTCCGTGTCATCGCCGACCTCATCCGTCATGGCGATGATCACGAGTTTTCGGTCAGTTCGTGCAGCGCCTTTGCTGTGCTCATCAATTGCCGTTGAGATCGCACCGAACAGGTTCTCACTTCCCGTTTCGTCGACAGGCACTTCGTCGATGGCTTTGCGAATCTTGTCCAGTTCGGGTGTCGGCTTGTTCGTGATTGGATGAACTCCCTCGCCGAAGCTGTAGATCATGGTCTCCAGAGAGTGAAAGCGGCCTTTGGTGGCCTTTTCATTCGCGATGTTGAGTTCAGAATAGATCTTGTCGAACTGATCTCGGATTTCCTGTCGGTCGTCCTTCAGGCTGTTCGATTCGTCGAACAGCCAGCAGGCGATGACCTGCTGCTGACGCATCACGCGAAGCAATTCCTGTGACAGTCGGCTCATGGCTGCGCCGTAACCATCGACATGGGCTCCGGTCTCTCCGGACACCTCCCCCTCACCGAGGTCTGTCCCCAGTGTGTCGAGGCCCGGTGTCGAGAGGTCTGCGATGTTGAAACGGAACTCCGGTTCCTTCAGCGTCTCCGACTGGTCGATCCTTGATTGGGCGGCTGCTGCAGTGGATGACGTGGGACCCAGGCTCGTGGTCTGCAGGCCCCCTGCAGTGACATTCAGCGTCTCTGCCGCGGTCGTGTCGACTTGCAGATCCTGTGCGAATTCTTCCTGTTGACGTTCCTCAGAGAACACTGTCTCGACAGCCACCTGTGGTGTTTCGACGATCAGGTTATACCGGATCGCTGCCATCAGACCGAGTAGCACCACATGGACGATCAGGGAGACGATCAGAGCGGGAAGATTTTGAAGTCCGGGCATTGATGGCGGTTCTTCGTCTCGAAGGATCGATGAGCGACTTGTGTACGGTCTTATAGTTTTGGGGGAGGTCGCACTGGTTCTGGCTTCGGCCGTTGGGCATCCACACGTCGCCGTTCCTCCTCCAGCAACAGTCGTGGTGGTGCATCCTGGTTGCCGGCGAGAATGGCTTCGATGTCAATCCGTCCCTCGGTCCATTCCCAACCCAGGGGCTGACTCAACTCACGCTCTGCGAGTGCTGCCCAGGGGGTGCCGGCATGTTCGTCGATCACTCTCTTGAGCAGAACGGTCGCCTCTTCGGCCGACTTGCGGACGGAAGGCCCGGTTTCAATCTTGTCCGATGGTTGGAGCACCCACAAGTTGTTTCCCTCAGTTTGAAAAGTCTGAGGTGCACTCTTCATGTTGGCCAGCATCACGTTGTACCCGTAGGCCCGCACGCGCATGGCCTGAACACGTCCCATGGCCAGGTCGAAACCTGCCCGCCATCGTGGGTTCGTGAGGGTGTCACGCGCAGACATGCCCTGCTCAAGGAGCTTGTAGAGTCTGTCAACGTGATACTGGAAATCAGCGAGTGGTTTCTGGGCTTCGGTGATCTGTTGTCTGAGGATCGTGTCGTCATCTGCACGAAACGCGAGTTGCGGTGCGGGTACATCATCGATTTCCACCGCCATCGCCGCCTGCACCAGTGCGGTCTTTGCAGGATTCTGGCGAACGTCTGCCTCCAACTCGCGGATCGGTCGATAATCGGGCGCATATTCGCGCATAACGGCCATGTCGAACTTGAAGCCCTTGTTCTCATCCGTAATGAAGAACATGCCGCCCGTCTCGGCGCACAGCCTAGTGAGACCGTAGGGGCCATATCCGGCTGACATCCGCAGCAGGCGTCCTCCGACTCCTTCACCTCCCCAGAAGGCAAGTTTGACCTGATGTGGAAAGGCCGACTCAGGCCCCTGATCGACGACCACATTGCGATGCATGTAACCGTCTGCTTCGTCGCGATAGTCGACGTACCCTTCCTGCTTCCCGAAGATGGCCGCGTTTCCGACGGTGTACACACGCACGCCAAACCGTTTGCAAAGCGTAATGGTCTCCTCTAATGATTCGATGTCGTCACCCCGTTCGTCGGTGACGATGAACACCATCTTGTTCCAGCGGCCTTCATTGCGGTGAAATCTTTTCCACTTGTCGACGGTTTGCTGGACGGCAGCGATCACGTTTTCCAATCCAGACTCATCGACCTCGATTTCTCGAACCGCCTGAACGAGGGCTTTGACTTCGGTGACCGGGTCCGGAGTGAGAATGTTCGTTGATTCTCCGTAGCTGGCGATTGCAGTGTAGAGGCCCTCGGTCTTCCCCTGAGTCTCAAGTTGCTTGTAGACCAACTCGAAGCGATCAGCGATGCTGCTGCGTCGGTCACGAAGTGAACCGGATGCATCAAACAACCAGAGTACGAAGGTCTGACGTTCTTTCAGGGATGCCGCGATCTCAAAGGTGATGCGGTCCATTGCCCCTTCGACTCCGCCAGCGACCTTGTCGGTCTGTCCCCGATTCTCGAAGACCGTCGCGAGTTGATCCTGTAACGGGATGCTGGACATCTGCGAGAACTCGACAGCGGTCGGGTTGACCATTTCATCGAGTTCTTCCTGAAGAAGCTGCTGATGTTCTCCCTGCTGAGTCGCCGCCTGCATCGTCGGGGTCAACGCGAAAGACGATCCATCATTGCCGACGAGATCTGTCGCGGAGACTTCGGTGAACGTAAACTCACGATCAGCCTGCTGCTCATCAAAGATGCTGGTGATCGCAGTCGTCGACCGCTCCCAGGGGAGTTCATGCACGATATTATGCAGAGCGAACAGGACCGACAGGTTGACAATCAGACTGATGATCCATGCCGGCAAATCTCGGTTTGCTGAACTCAAACCTGTCTCCACTCACATCTCGGTGACCTGAGATCGGCGAAAGATGCCGACAGTTCCTCTCCACAGTCTACGCGTCCAGCAATCCTGCCGCAAACCGTCCTGTTCCATACTTTTGCAGGATCAAGGGTTACGGCGTCATCCGGCCCCAGCATGGCAAAGTGTCGATGGACACTCAATCTACTGCTTCTGTCGCACTCGTGGTACATCTCACCGGTGAGTACTGCACATCGAACGAATCCTCTGCGGTTGACGGGGCAGCCAGGTTGATCAACGCGGCCATGACATTGCGGACGCTGGATGGCGAAGCCGAGCTGTTCGTCCGGAAGTACGTACCAATCCGTCGAGATAACGGCTGCACGCTGGTCGTGATCCACGGAGCCGGTGAGCATGGAGGCCGATATGGGCACTTCATCGAACAGGTCGTCCACGCTGGCTGGACCGTGATCGCGGGCGACCTCCGGGGACACGGACGGTCGGGCGGCGTGCCGACCCACCTGGACCGCTTCGAGCAATACCTCGAGGACCTCGATCTGATCTGGTCGCACTTCCAGTTGCATCCGCAGACGACTGCGGTGTTTGCTCACAGCATGGGAGGACTGGTGGCGATCAGATTCGCACAGACGCGCAAGGAGCGCATGGCAGCTTTGGCGTTGTCGGCTCCGCTGCTGGGGTTGAGAGTGCGAGTCAAGATGCTCAAGCGAGCTGTGGGCAAGCTTTGCTCAGTTGTGAGGCCGACCACGCGCTTCCGGACCGAAGTCAAGATGTCGCACATCACGCGAAATGATGAAGTGCTTGATAACCGCGAACTGGACCCCTGGATCCAGCGATCAGTGACTGCCGGCTGGTTCTTTCAGGTCCAGCAGGCGGTGACCGCTGCTCATCTGGAAGCCGTGAACTTCGAAATCCCTCTGCTGTTTCTACAGGGTGACGCGGATGAGGTGGTTAATCACGAGATGGCCAATGACTGGCTTGAGCAGATCGCTTCGACGGACTGTACCAAGCGGATCATGCCCGAGCACTTTCACGAGATCATCAACGAACCGGGCTGGGAACGAACCACGCAGGAAATCCTTAAATGGTTCCATCCGCGCATGACACCCGCCACTCCCTCACATCGCGCTGCCTGAGTTACTCTCGCGACCGATCAGCGTGGTGTTGCCAGTGTCACTCGAAACGTCAGCTCCTCACCCGCACGGCGGACCTTCACTTCGACTTCTTCGCCAGCCGAGAACTCGCGCAGAGCCAGATCAAAGTCATCCAGACCGGTGATGGGAAACGTGCCCAGCTGAATGATCACATCTCCGCCTTTCAGGCCACCCTTGTCTGCGGGGCTGCCCGGAGAGACGCCCTGGAGTGCATAGCCGACCTCCTCTCCACCAAAGTCGGGGATGCTGCCGAAATACGGACGACTCCCCGTGCGTTCCTGCAACTCGGCCCGGCCTTTGACCGCTACATACTCCGGGACTTTCTCGGTTTCAGCCGTCGTCACAATCAGGTCTTCCAGCAGATCAACGATTCGCTCCATCCCCTCGACGTTGATCTTGTCCCAGTCATCCGTGGGACGGTGATAGTCGTTGTGTGTCCCGGTGAAGAAATGAAGCACCGGGATCTGCTTGGCATAGAACGACGAATGGTCGCTCGGGCCGAAGCCTTCCTCCTTTTTCGAGAGTTTGAAGTTTCGCTCCTCAGCCTCGTCGTCGAGCAGGGCGTTCCATCGAGATGCGGTCCCGGTGCCGAAGACGGTCAACTTGTCGTCCGTCAATCGGCCGACCATGTCCATGTTGAACATGGCAATCGTTTTTTCATTGGCGAAGACAGGTTCCTTCACGTAATGGGCTGAGCCGAGCAACCCGCGTTCTTCTCCGGTGAAAGCGATGAACACCACCCGGCGAGGCAACGGTTCCGAACGTGCCGCCAGCCGACGAGCGAGTTCGAGCAATGCCACCGTCCCGGACGCATTGTCATCCGCCCCGTTGTGGACATCCGTCGAACCGGGCATGAGCGAACCTTCACCCCCCAGACCGAGATGGTCGTAATGCGCGCCGACAACGATCGTCTCATCAGCCAGCGGACCAGCACCGGGCAGCACACCGATCACATTTTTCACCGGCTCTCGATTGATGCGTAAAGCAGTTTCACCCTCAGTAGAATAGCCAGCGAGTTCAACGCTGTGAGGTTTTCCGTCAGCATCAATAGCCTGCTCCAACTGTTCGAGAGTCTGTCCGATGGCCGATGAGACGATCGGGTCGATTGCTTCCCGCCGCACCTGCAAGACGGGAATCGATTCGCCACGTCGATTGCCGTTGTAGCCGAATTCCATCAGCGGATCGGGATTGTACTCCTCGATCAGCCTGCGGACTTCCTGCAGATGTGTGACGGCCCCGGTCAACAATTCTGAGGCCGGCAAACTTCCATGACCATGTGCAGAATGGACATCGTGGGGGTTGTGCGGATCAGAGACCATCGCCTCGGTGTCGCCGTGAGGATCTGACTCCGGGTTCTGCCCGACCGGTTGCTTTTCCTCACTTTCTCCATTGGAGGAAGGGACCGCATGAGGATTCGCGTGTCCGTGAGCATGTGGACTATGAGCGTTTGAGTCGTGGGCATCGCCATTCACCATTGCGACAGCCGCGTCAATCACGCGTTGCTCGGCTGAGTCCTGCTGTTCGTGAAGCTTGGCTAACTCCGATGTCCCGCTGAACGCATCATTCACGAACAACACGGCGACGGCCCCGTGGTCGATCGCATTCTTCAGCTTGGTGTTGAGCGCCGCGTGTCTTGATGTCCCAGCATGCGGGCCGCCGAACAGCCCTTCCTCAGACGACTGCTGCGGAGTCCGTCGAAGTATCACCGCCACTTTTCCGGCGACATCGACATTCGCAAAGTCGTCGTAAGCAGGCTCCTCGGACACGATCCCATAACCGCAGAACACGAGTGGTGCTGCAAAACTGCCGGAGGCTCCGAATGAGCACGTACGAACATCGGTGTCGTATGCCAGCGATGTTCGCGTTCCGTCGGGCGCGATGAACGCCAGCTCATTGGGGGACTCCAGCTCCGAGCCGGTGACGACCTCGAACTCCTGAAAAGCTCCCCCGTCGACCACACTCACGTCGAGGCCCGCATCGGTGAATGCGTCTCGCACAACCTTCGCTGCACGATTCAGGCCCTCAGTTCCCACGCCCCGCCCCTCAAACTCGTCAGACGCCAACAGCTTGAGCTGCGACACCATCCGCTCAGCCGCTTCCGACGGCTGCTCCGCATGAACGGGACAGGTCAGCGACCCGGCGATCGCAAGAATGACAATTCCAATCGCCCCCACAAGTCGATTTCGGCGCAGAGGAACCACTTTGGGAGATGTCGGCATCGTTTGTACTCAATCTCGTTCAGAGGAAATCTCGAATCGTTCTATTCTACCGTAACGGTCAACCCTGCGCTACACCGATGGGGTGAATGCATCTTGGCATCATCCGTCATGGGAGGGCGAGGCTCCTGCCGGGTCGCAGCGGCTAACAAATCTTCCGGCAGGGAATGCAGGCCGTCGGGGGATTGATATGATGCGGTCTCTCTCCAACCGAAAGACATTCCGATGCCTGACAAGCTCGATCCTCGACACGCGGTCTATGCCGGCAGTTTCGACCCCATGACGCTGGGGCACGTCGATATCATCAAGCGTGGGGCTCGCGTTTTCGACCGCCTGACCGTGGGCATCGGCATCAACCCCGACAAGCAGCCCCTGTTCACCCCGGAAGAACGGGTCGAGTTAATCACTCAGATCCTCCGGAACCTGCCCAACGTGGATGTCGTCTGCTTTGAAGGACTGACGGTCGACTTTGTGCGCCAGCAGGGAGCAGCCGTCATGCTCCGGGGCGTGCGAACCGTTTCGGACATCGAGGCCGAATTCACCTTCACCCTCGCTAACCGAACCCTCGAACCCCGCATCGAGACGATGTTCATGATGGCCAGCGAAAAGTTCTCGCACATCTCCAGCACCCTCATCAAACAAATCGCCCGCATGGGGGGCGACGCGACCTCGAACAGCCTGGTCGAGTTCGTCCCGCAAGAGGTGATCGAACCGATGCTCACGAAGTACCGGGAGGAGAGGGCATAGGGAGCAGGGAATCGCGAACAGTTCTCTTGACCGAAGTCCAATGATGAAAATGGCCAATGGCAGCAACACCGATCGTTCAACATTGTTATCGTGAAACGGTAGAGCGTTTCGGTGAGCCCGATGTGGTGATCACATTCGACGATCCTCCTCCCCCCAGCGATTCCTGGCCTCAGCGTATTGACGTGTTGATCTGGAAGGACGATCGCGAAATAGACATTACCACATTTGCTACTGTTGGCATGTGTGATCGTCCGATGTCGAATGCCGATCACCGTGGTGAAATCCATTTCAGCATCCGACGATCCGCTGAAACGATGGATCTGAATTCCGTTGCGCACTTTTGCGCTAACATCGCAGTCTATCCGTTCGCACGTGACACATTTTTCGAGTGGGCGCAAGTAGTAGTGAATCCGGGAGTAATCCCATACTTTCCAAACTGTTCAGCACTTCTGTTCTATCCCTCGTTTGTCGAAGAAGGTTGGGATGCCTTCACTTTCAATGACACGCGGGTCCACATCTTGAACGCCGTCCCGGTTGCTCAGGCTGAGCTTGACTATCGAAATACCAACGGGCCGTTTTCGATCTTTGACTATCTCGATGAACACCAGATAGACATTTTCACTGATAGAATGCCGTAGTGATCGCTACGGACTCGGAACGAGAAGTTGTCATGGAAACCACACTGGCACTCATCATCGGCGTTGGACTGGCTGCTTCGTGCGGGTTTCGGGTGTTTGCGCCGATGCTGGTTGCGGGGCTGGCCGCGCGATACGGGTGGCTTGATCCGTCGGAGAGTTTTGCCTGGATCGCAACCACACCTGCCCTCATTGCCTTCTCGGCAGCGACCATCATCGAAGCCGTCGCCTACTACGTCCCCTGGCTCGATAACCTGCTGGACACAATCGCCAGTCCACTGGCTGTCATCGCGGGCATCCTGCTCTCGGCTTCGATGCTGGGGGACGTCTCGCCGTTGATGCAGTGGTCACTCGCGATCATCGCCGGCGGCGGAGCGGCAGCCGCCGTCCAGGGCGGCACCGTCCTCACCCGCCTCGCCTCCACCACAACCACTGGCGGCACGGCCAACTTCCTCCTGACCACCCTCGAAACGGCCGCCAGCCTGCTGTTCGCGATCCTCTCCATCCTCGCCCCCATCCTCTCCCTGATCGCCCTGCTCCTGCTTATCACCCTCATGTACTACACCGGCCGCACCATCTTGCGACAAGTGAGGCAGCGGTGGAGGACGTGACGAGACAGATGTCGAGAGTTTCGTGCCACCTGACCACGATGCTCAGCGTTCTCGAAAGGCTTGATCGTCATCGTTGCCATGTGAGTCGTCGCATCAAGTTGGATATCACCCGGTCGCGGTTATTGCTCCACTCGAAACTCGCGATCCGCAGTTCCGCGAACCTGCGATTGGGGTTTATGGGCAAAGAGATAACACCGAGTCGATGGATGTTCTGTATCGTAAGGGGGACGTTCGTGCGTCTCAAGATGAGTGAACCCGGCCGCTGTCAGAGCCGACCGTACATCCGCAACTGGAAAGAATGTGAAGTCGAGTGGTGCACCCGTGTCAAGGAAGCTGTCGACATGAATTGAGTCATTGCCAACATGGAACGAAAGCAACAGAAGACCACCCGGCTGCAGTACGCGGAACATTTCGCGAAAAGCCGGAATGAGTTCTTCCTTCTGCAAATGCACGATGCAATAGAACGCCAGCACTCCGGCGACCGCACCATCAGATTCGTCGAGTTGAAAGAAGTTGCCTTCGGTGAATTCGATGTCCGGAAACAAGGAGTTTGCTTTGGCGACCATGCTGGGTGAAAGGTCAACGCCAACCGGTCTCAGTCCCAAGGAAGCAAGATGGGCCGTGGTGTGTCCCGGCCCACAGCCAAGATCGAGCACGCGTTGCCCGATTCCGATCACCGATGCGAATTGTTGCAGCAGTTCCAGGTCACGCGGCTTGCTGAGCAATTCATCAAGAAAGGTGTTCGCATACGCATCGGCTGCGAGATTGTATGCACTCCGAATCTCCGAGAACGATTGAGACATGACCGCACCCTGACTGGATCATCACTACTTCCCAGGCGATCGATCCTGAAACTTTTTTGAGATTCTTGCAAGATCGGGTGTAAGGATTGGCATGCTCATTCGTATTGATTGGTGACCGAACGGTATTCGCCGGTTGATTAGAGGCACATGGGCATGCCCGTGCGTCTCACGTTGAGGACTTGTGGCTGCTCTGTCTGCCGACGCGGCGAAGGCAGAGTCACGATCGCGATCACCCCGACAAGTCCCAGCCCTGGCCGCGCCGCCTGATCCCCGATCTTATGCGGTCCCCATAGGACACTTGGGTCGGCTCCCACATTACGCGTTTCGAGAATTGCTCGGCGTTCACTCGCGTTATGGCCTGCGTGCTCGCTGACTCCCTGAAGGAGCCTTTTCCCAGAGTGCTTCAGTCCAATTCGTGACCTCCTTGAACCGCTTCAGGAACTGCCGGTTGGAGCGACCAGTGACCGGGCGGGTTTCGCACCCGCAAGATTCAACAAGCCTTTCACGGCACACTTTCCTGTGCGCGCAATCACAGGGCCCATTGTCAACGTTCGCAGATAGATGACCGTGGTATGTGAAGGTGCTCGACTTTGGGGGAATGGCTTCAAGGGGCGAACAACTGAATGACTGGAGGTCATCTCTGGAAGTGGCCTGTCACATCATTCGGTTGCGATCTGATTGACCAGACGTAGAGGTCCGAGGCCGGAGGAGACTTTGGTTCGTCGGTCGATGTGGAGGTGATGGCCAGCAAGATCTCTTCATTTGACAGGATCTGGAGTTCCTTGAAGTAATTTGCGGACGGGTGGGGAAGGCGAAGCTTTCCAAACTCGGTTGTTGCATCGCCGGTCGCAAAGTAGAGGTCTCCCTGACCATCGAGACTGACCAGCGACCGGTCTTCGTTCGCAAAGGCAAGTGATGAAGCACTGATATGGCGGGTGAGACTGCTACGCATCTCAACCAGCAACGCGTCGATCAACTGGATCCGTCCGTTTCCGAGTGCGACAGCCAGTGAATCTCCGGCCATATTTCGGGCAAGTGCATACGATTGCGACGCATCAACGGAACCAACAAGACGGCCACTGGAAACCTCTAGGGCGACCAGTTGCTCCTGATTGTTTCCGCACACAAGCAGGGTGTCATCCTGAAGGAATAAGAGACTGAAACCGTTGCCCACGAAATATGTCCATCGCACTTCACCAGTCGACGTGTTGTAGAGCATGACCTCTCCACTACGGCCGGTACAAGCCAACGACTGACCATCGTTTGACAAGGCCACGGCGTACACGGAGACTTCCATGGGATCGACATCAGGAACATTGGTCGCGAATTGCTTGATGCATTGTCCCGAGTTTCGATCATAGAGCGCCACGTCTCCCTGCTCCGTTCCGACCGCAAGCATGTCGCCATGCGTGGAGACGTCAATGGAGCGAATGCCAGACGTAGTTTGAAGCAGTAAAGCCGGAGGTTCTTCAATTTTTGGAGCCCCTCGCATCTGGTCATCAGGAGACCCGATGAATTCATCCAACGAGGGCAGAGGTCGGTGGCGCACGGTGCCGTCTGAACATCCCAGTAGCAACTCGCCGCCATCGATACATGCTGCTTGAACTGTCATGTCGTTCCATCGGACATGAGATGCTCCAGTCGAAAAGGGCGACGTGAGACAGATACGGCCATCGTCCCCGCTGCTGATGACCCTAGGGCCATCTGTGATTTGCAGAGAGGTCACACGTGACTGGTGAGCATTCATCGCAGCGACAGGGATCAGTTCCTGTTTGGGATTTTGAGTGGGAGTCTGCCTCTCCCAGATGAGGACCCGGCCCGATTCATCTCCCGCTGCGAACCAGCGGTTATCAGCGCTGAAACCCAGACAGCAGAAGTCAGCACTGGCACTGTGCTGTCTGTCAGTCTGTGCAAGCCAGTGTTGCTGGTGATTCGGTTCATCGAACAGCGTGAGATAGTCTCGATTGGTATAGGCCGTGGCCAGGAGCGAGTCCCCTGGTGTGAAGCACACAAGATAGGGGCTTCCTCCTCGGAACCCGGGGACTCTGCGATCCTCGATCGGCTCATTCTGGTCAACCTGCCAAATGGAGACGACTTCCGTCCCGGCAACCATGGCGAACAATCGGCTGTCCGACGAGAAGCCGAACATGCGATGACGACGATCGGAGACGAGAGGAAATGTCTGTCCGTCCTCGAGCCGAGTCAATTGCACCGGTTGATAGCGGCTGCCTCCGGCGAGCCAGCGGCCATCGGGTGAGTACGCCAGATACTCCACGGTCGTCTCGTGAGTCTGCACGGGTCCGTGTCGCTCTCCGGTGACCGTGTCGATCAGCATGACGTGGGCACGATCGTCTTCGACCCTGGTCCTGCCTCCGATCGCAAGAAAACGCTCATCTGGTGAGAGGGCCATTGCGTGGATCTCACCGATTCCTGGATGGATCTGTCTGGTCTCGACGCCGTTGGTGAGATCCCAGACACGAATTACGCCGTCAATTCCGGCGGTGTACGCCGCCTGTCTGTCGAGGCTGCACACGCATTCGGTTGCACCTCCCTGATGGTGTCCGAGCACTTGGTGTTTGGCATTCAACTCTGCGTTGAGGACGAACCATTCGGCTCCTCGCAGGTCACGGTTGGATCCCGGTTGTTGCCGATTGAGGATCTCGCGCACCTGATAGAATCGTCCCTGCTCCCAGAGCTGAAATGCCAGCCGCAGGTCTGCTCGGTAGCCGATGGTCCGAGCAGTCTCTCGTTCTTGTTCCGCGACCACGCGTGCTGCGTCAGCATCATTCTGTGCAGATCGTGCTGTCTCTCGTTCCTCTCGAACTGTTTGCAGTGCTGTTTCCAACTCGCGAGAATGCTGCTCGGCTTGCCGCAGGTGATAACTCATCCCAGCAAGGACTCCGATTCCTGTAATAGAGATCAGTGACACAAGCGCAGCCATAGCCGGAGCACGCCGCGCCCAGCGAAAGAGACGCTCTCCCGCAGCAATCGGTCTTGCTGACGTCGGCTCATCTCGAAGGAAACTTTCCAGATCGTCTCTCAACGCCGCTCCGTCGGCATATCGCTTATCCGGATTCTTCTCCAGACACTTCAGACAGATGGAATTTAAGTCACGCGGAATTCCCGGCACCTCTCGCGAAGGAGCGACTGGTTCCGCGCGGACAATCTGTTGAATGACCTCGAACTCCGATGGACCGGAAAACGGCAAGTGACCGGACAACAACTGATACAACAGAACTCCCAATGAATAGACGTCAGTCGCAGGTCCAAGTTGTTCTCGACGGGCGGTTGCCTGTTCGGGAGACATGTACTCGGCTGTCCCCAAAACCATGCCCGTGCGGGTCGACGACACGGCAGCAGCGAGATCGCGAGCCAGTCCAAAGTCAGTCAGGCGAGGGATAAAGGGCAGATCACTTGGCCCAGCGTCGCTTTCATCGAGTAACACATTTTCCGGCTTGATGTCGCGATGAATGAGCCCCTGGCGGTGCGCGTGATCGGCCGCGTCCGCCAGTTGCCGAACAATCCGTGCCGACACCTTTGGATCGACCGGCCCTGGCTGACGTTTGATCCATTGGCCCAGCGTTGTGCCGGCACAAAACTCGGAGACGATGAACAACTGCCCGTTGTCATCACCTGTCTCAAAGACCGGAACGATATTGGGGTGATGCAGCCTTGCAGCGAGATGTGCCTCTCGCTGAAATCGCTCCCGCAATTCGGTAGCCGCATGCGTGCCGATATGTGCGACCTTCAGGGCGACGTCTCGCTTCATCACTGGATCATGCGCCAGCCAGACGGTACCGAAACTCCCACTCCCTAATCGACGAACAAGCTTGAAGCGTCCGACATGGGAGGACGGAGGGGAGACATCGGCTGTTATAGATGGCGCGGATGCGAACACAGCGTTCAGCATCCGGAGGGACTTCGCCAGTTCCGGGTGCTCGGCAGCAAATTCTGAGGAACTTTCCTCCCCTGATGTCAGGCTCTCTTCATAGGCTTCTGCTGCCAATCCCAAGTGATCGTCGGCATTGTCCGGAACATTGATCACGAGTCCAACTCCATCTCACGACCGATGGAATCGACGGCTTCCAGCCAGCGTCGTCGGCAGGTCGTCACCGGGATCTTAAGGCGTTCGGCGAGTTCCACAAACGTGAGGCCTTCCAGGTATCGGCCACGGATGACCGCTCGATGAGATTCTGGCAGCGACTGCATGGCTTCCAGCAGACGAGTTGCCTCTTCGTTCAGACTGACCAAACGACTCGGTGTCTCGTCAAATCCTTCGATTCGCTTGAGCACGCTTTCACCCGTCGGAACTTCCTTGCCTCTCCTCCGCTTCTCGGCAATCAGAAACCTCCGCAAGCCGTCAACCAAATGGTTCGTCATGATGCGGACCAGCCAGTTGCGAAACTCCGGTTCCGTCTGACCCCGGAACTGAGGGAACTCCCGGGACGCGATCAACATTGACCCTTGCACGACGTCCGACGCAGGCAGCTTGGGCCGCAGGTCGGAATCAATCTGATCAGTGGCGATTCGAAGGAGGTATTCCCGATAGCCTTCCAGCAAACGGCCCAGCGAGGAGTCCGAACCAGCTCGCGCTCGTTCAATCAGCTGACTGGCATTTGGTGCAGGGGTGGGCATGAGACTATTGGACCCTAAAACTGCCACGATTCGCAACCGGCCAAAAGATTTCTTGCCCCATCCGAGCACATAACTCCTGACTGCACAGATGGTTACGACCCGATCACGACATCCGTCCTGAGAAAAACTTCTGATGGAGAAGGATTTCGCGGTTTTTCTCGCCGGGAATCCGTCCTTCCGTCACGGCAGGTTGTTGAGCGTCCCTGCCGAGACGGTCACCCTGCCAAGTCCGGGAGCCGTCCCACCGACATGATTGCGAACGGGCTATCCTCATGCTGAACTCCACATCACCCCAATCCGTCTGGCGACGCTACCTCAACTCCCTGCGTTCTGGCTGGGTGTCACTTCGAGGCCGTCGGTCCCGCCACATCCGTCGCGGCGTGAGACGGTCCGGCTTCGAGGCAACAGAAGCCCTCGAACACCGCGTGATGCTCGCCGGCGCCATCGGCGAAGTCACCTCCTTCACCAAAATCAGCGACACGGCCGGTGGATTCACGGCGACGCTGGACGATGAGGACCGATTCGGAGAGTCGATCGCCGACATCGAAGATTTGGACGGGGACGGCATCAGGGATATTGCTGTCGGGACTCGACTGGACGACGACGGAGGGTCTAATCGTGGTGCGACCTATGTGCTCCTGCTCAACGCGAACGGCACTGTGAAGTCGCAAAAAAAAATTAGCGATACGCAAGGCGGATTTACTGCCACACTGGATAACTCAGATTTCTTCGGGAACGCACTGACCAGTCTGGGTGACTTGGACGGTGACGGCATCACTGACCTGGCGATCGGTGCCAATGGTGACGACGACGGTGGCGGAGCATACTCCGATCATGGGGCGGTGTATGTCCTTTTTCTGAACGCGGACGGTACGGTTAAATCACATCAGAAGATAAGTGATACCCAAGGTGGCTTCACAGCCACTCTGGGTAGCGGTAACAGATTTGGCTGTTCGTTAACAAATCTGGGAGATCTCGATGGTGATGGCATTGTCGATCTAGCCGTCGGAGCGTTCGGTGATAGTGACGGCGCTTCTTCTGCTGGAGCCGTGTACGTACTGTTCCTGAACAGCGACGGCACTGTCAAGTCGCATCAGAAGATCAGCGCAACGTCGGGAGGATTCACCGCTACGTTGGATCCTGTAGATCTTTTCGGCTATTCGCTGTCGAGTATGGGAGATCTGGACGGTGACGGGAATGCTGATCTGGCGGTTGGAACGGGAGGAGATGATGATGGGGGCACTCAGCGAGGTGCTGCCTATTTGCTGTTCCTGGACTCAGATGGCACTGTCAAATCTCACCAGAAGATCAGCGATACTGAAGGGAACTTTACAGGCACATTGGAAAATGGAGACGTCTTTGGACGCTCGCTATCAAATCTTGGTGATTTGGACGGCGACGGCGTTACTGACCTGGTTGTCGGAGCACAAGCGGATGACGATGGCGGAGGAAATCGTGGGGCGGTCTACGCACTTTTTCTGAACACTGGTGGCACGGTTAAATCTTATCAGAAGATTAGCGATACCGTGGGTAGCTTTACGGCGACGCTGGACGATGGTGACTTCTTCGGTAGTTCTCTGGCACTCTTGAGAGACCTGAATGGCGACGGGGTGAACGAAATCGTTATCGGAGCAAATCTCGATGACGATGGAGGAAACGATCACGGTGCCGTCTACATCCTCAGCCTCGAAGGGATCAGGCCTCCGGGTGTTGTTGTTGCAGAGCAGAAGATCAGCGACACAGCGGGCAACTTCACCGCTATTCTTGATGATGGAGATAATTTTGGAGTAGCAATCGCTTCTCTTGGTGACCTGAATGGAGACGACATCGGCGATGTGGCTGTCTCAGCACTTCGTGACGACGATGGCGGCACCAATTACGGGGCAGTCTATATCCTGTTTATGGATAATGACCGCACAGTCAAGTCGTATCAAAAGATCAGCGATGCAACCGGAGGCTTCACTGCCGTCCTGGATATTGGAGACACTTTCGGAATCTCCCTCGCCAATCTTGGTGACGTGGATGGAGATGGAATCACCGACATCGCCGTTGGAACTACAAATGATGATGATGGTGGATCCAATCGAGGGGCTGTTTACGTCATTTTTCTTAATGCTGATGGGACAGTTAAGGAACATCAGAAAATTAGTAATTCCGCTGGCAACTTCACTGCGACGCTGGAGAACAACGACAACTTCGGACGGTCTCTGGCCGGGTTGGGTGACCTGGATGGTGATGGAATTCCTGATCTGGCAGTCGGAGCGGACAAAGATGATGACGGCGGATATGCGCGGGGAGCGACATATGTCCTGTTCCTGAACACCGATGGGACTGTCAAATCCTATCAGAAAATCAGTAACACCGAAGGCAACCTCACGGCAGCGTTAGATAACTCAGACCAATTCGGTCAGGCCGTTGCTTCGATTGGTGATCTGGATGGTGATGGAGTCATCGATCTGGGTATCGGTGTGGGCAGGGACGATGATGGAGGCACCAATCGTGGTGCTGCTTATCTCTTGTTCTTGAACACTGATGGCACTGTCAAGGCACATCAGAAAATCAGTGACACCCAAGGGAACTTCACGGGGGTTTTGCATAATTACGATTTTTTTGGAAGTTCGATTACAAGTCTGGGCGATCTCGATGGCGACGGAGTTGTCGACCTTGGTATTGGGGCGAGCTTGGATGCTGATGGGGGCGATCAGCGAGGTTCCGTTTTCGTTATGTTCATGAACTCTGATGGCTCTGTCAAAGGTCATCAGAAGATTAGCGACACGCAAGGGAATTTCTCTGGTTCACTGTCAAACCTTGACAATTTTGGCAACGCTTTGGCTAACCTGGGAGACCTCGACGGTGATGGTGTCATCGAATTTGCGGTGGGAGTTGATGGCGACGACGACGGGGGTTCTGGCCGAGGAGCGATCTACATCCTCAGCCTCGAAGGGGTCTCGCCCCCACTCCCATTTGGCGCGATCACTGCCGAGCGTAAGATCAGCGACACCGCGGGGAACTTTAATGCAACTTTCAATGGTGGCGAGGAATTCGGCTCAGCGGTCACCGCCATCGGTGACCTCGATGGGGACGGCATCAATGATTTCGCAGTAGGTGCGTGGAAAGATTCGGATGGTGGCGGGGCTCGTGGTGCAGTCTACGTCCTGTTTATGAAAGCAGACGGCACTGTCAAATCACATCAGAAGATTAGCGATACTCAAGGAAACTTCACCGGTATCCTTGATGACCTTGATGCATTTGGAAATGCAGTGACCAACCTGGGAGACCTGGATGGCGATGGTGTCACCGATCTGGCCGTCGGAGCCTACGTAGACGATGACGGCGGGAACTACCGGGGAGCGGTTTACGTGCTGTTCCTGAATACGGACGGCACCGTGAAGTCACATCAAAAGATCAGTGATACGGAAGGAAACTTCACAGCGATACTCGATAATGATGACAACTTTGGGAGTTCGCTGGCTCCTCTCGGCGATCTCAACGGCGATGGTGTGAACGACCTCGCTGTCGGTGCACAGCTGGATGATGACGGCACTTACGGCGCTGGGGCGGTCTATGTTCTGTTTCTCAACAGCGATGGCACGGTGAACTCTCACCAAAAGATTGCCAATAATGTCGGCGGTATTCCGTTTATCCTCAATGGAAATGACCGTTTTGGCAATTCGCTGACGAACCTGGGAGATATTAACGGCGACGGTATCAATGACTTAGCAGTCGGCCAGAAGTTTGATGGAAGCGGATCTCGCGGGGCGGTGTTTGTGCTGATTATGAATGCGGACGGAACCGTCAAGTCGCATCAGAAGATCAATGAGACTCAGGGGGGATTCACAGGCACATTGGACGATCTGGATGTGTTTGGTTTCTCAGTGGCCGGACTGGGCGACTTGGATGGTGACGGAATCAATGATCTGGCTGTTGGCGCCTATCGAGACGATGACGGAGGCTTGTTCGAGGACCGTGGCGCTGTGTATGTGATGCTGTTGAATTCCAACGGTAGTGTTAAGTCGTACCAGAAAATCAGTGAGACATCTGGACACTTTGGGGGCACGTTGGACCAAGGGGATAACTTCGGATTCTCGCTGGCCAATCTGGGTGACGTGGATGGCGATGGAAAGATCGAATTGGCTGTCGGAGCGGCACATGACGATGATGGCGGATTCAACCATGGGGCCATTTACATCCTCAGCCTGGAGCAAGTCACGCCGTACGGAGCAGTCACTTCAGAACGCAAGATCAGCGACACGGTTGGCAACTTCACGGCGATTCTCGACGACGGAGACTTCTTTGGCCAGTCGGTTGCTGAGCTTGGCGACCTGGATGGTGATGGCATCGTCGACCTGGTGGTCGGAGCGAGCCTTGACGATGACAGCGGACCAGAGCGGGGAGCCGTCTATGTGCTCTTCATGAATGCTGACGGGACCGTCAAGACGTTTCAGAAGATCAGCGACACTCAGGGCAGCTTTACCGCACTGCTGAATGACACCGACCATTTCGGTGCTTCGGTCGTCAGCCTGGGTGACCTTGATGGGGATGGTGTGACAGACATCGCCGTCGGCGCTCGGCTCGATGACGACGGCGGGTCTGACCGAGGCTCTGTCTATGTGCTCTTCATGAACACCAACGGCAGCGTCAAGTCGTTCCAGAAGATCAGTGACACCGTCGGCGGCTTCACCGGCACGCTGGATGACGGGGACTCGTTCGGAGACGAATTGGCAACCGTCGGCGACCTGGACGGGGACGGAGTCAACGACCTCGCGGTCGCTGCGCACACAGACGATGACGGCGGCACCGACCGAGGTGCGGTCTACGTGCTCTTCATGAACCCAGATGGCACGGTCAAATCACATCAAAAGATCAGCGATACGCAGGGTGGTTTTACGGGCGTGCTGGCGGATAGTGACTCCTTCAGTAGTTCTATGACCGGCCTGGGTGACCTCGACGGTGACGGGGTCATTGACCTGATGGTCGGAGCTCAAGGAGATGTTGAAGGAGCGGTATATGTGCTGTTCATGAACTCGGACGGCACGGTCAAGTCGCACCAGAAGATCGGCGACGAGACGCCCATCCTGTCGTCCTGGCTGGATGATGATGACTCGTTCAGTGTCTCGATGACTCTGATGGGCGACTTGGATGGAGACGGTGTCGTTGACGTGGCTGTCGGAGCGCACGGTGATGATGACGGCGGCTCAGCACGCGGAGCCGTCTACATTCTGTTCCTCAATGCTGACGGCACGCTCAAGGCCCATCAGAAGATCAGCGACACTCAGGGGAATTTTGGTGGTGGAATCGACACGGGGGATCTGTTCGGGACAGCGATTGCCAACATGGGAGACTTGGACGGCGACGGCCTGATCGAACTCGCAGTCGGCACCCGCCGCGACGACGATGGCGGCACCAACCGAGGAGCCGTCTACATCCTCAGTCTCGAACAGGTCACTCCCTATGGGGTTGTGACCGCCGAACGAAAAATCAGCGACACTGCCGGGAATTTCACGGCCATCTTCGACAATGGTGACCAGTTTGGGGCTTCCGTCGCTGACCTTGGCGACTTGGACGGTGACGGCATCAATGATATGGCCGTCGGTACTTGGGCGGATGGCGATGGCGGCCCAGTTCGGGGAGCAGTCTATATACTCTTCCTGAATGCCGACGGTACCGTGAAGTCGCATCAGAAGATCAGCGACACTGAGGGAAACTTCACCGCGACCCTGGATGACAATGATCGCTTCGGAATCTCCGTCGCGTGCATTGGGGATCTGGATGGCGATGGCGTCATTGATATCGCTGTTGGCTCTTATCGGGACGATGACGGCGGATTCGACCGAGGAGCAATTTACGTGTTGTTCCTCAATACGGACGGCACTGTCAAATCACATCAGAAGATCAGTGACACAGTAGGTAACTTCACCGCCACTCTGGACAACAATGACGTGTTCGGTAACGCCGCTGCTGGTCTCGGCGATCTGGATGGAGACGGGGTGAACGATCTTGTTGTCGGAGCGAGGAGCGACAGTGATGGTGGCTCGTTACGAGGGGCGGTGTATGTTCTCTTCCTCAACGCCAATGGCACGGTCAAATCTTATCAGAAGATCAGCGACACGCAGGGAAACTTGAGTGCCACGCTGGAGGATGCTGACTTTTTTGGTAAGTCATTAACGACCTTGGGAGATCTGGATCATGATGGCAACCCTGACATCGCAGTTGGAGCCAATGGGGATGATGATGGCGGTAATAATCAAGGTGCAGTGTACGTGCTGTTTTTGAACAGCAATGGCACAGTGAAGGGCCAACAAAAAATCAGTGAGTTGGCTGGCAACTTTACCGGCAGCCTCGATGGCTTTGATGAGTTCGGCTTTTCCGTCGCAGGCCTCGGCGACCTGGATGGCAACGGGGTCATCGATTTGGCCGTCAGTTCGCTTGATGATGACGGCGGAGGGAATACAGGGGCTTTCTACGTTCTATTCCTCAATGCCGATGGGACAGTATTGTCACACCAGAAGATCAGCGACACGACCGGCAATCTGACGACGAGTCTCGACGGTGGAGATCTGTTTGGCGGATCGCTGGCAAACATCGGAGATCTCGACGGCGACGGTCTCGTGGAGGTCGCCGTTGGGGCCACTCGTGACGACGACGGTGGGACTTATTTCGAGCGCGGTGCTGTCTACATCCTCAGCCTCGAACAGGTCACTCCGCCGGGTGTGGTCACCTCCGAGCAGAAGATCAGCGACACGGCTGGCGGTTTCAACGGCTCGTTGGATGACTTCGACATTTTTGGTAGCGCAGTATCAGCCATCGGTGATCTCGATGGTGATGGTGTGAATGATGTCGTTGTCGGTGCATTGGCAGACGATGATGGAGGAACGAATGTGGGGGCCGTTTATGTTCTGTTCCTCAACGCAGATGGTACGGTTAAATCGCATCAGAAGATTAGCAGCACCGCGGGCAACTTCACTGGAGCGATTGGTAATTATGATTCGTTTGGGATTTCACTAGCGAACCTGGGTGATCTGGATGGCGATGGAATCACTGACCTCGCTGTCGGCGCGTTTCAGGATGACGATGGGGGGTACTCCCGAGGGGCCGCCTATATTCTGTTTATGCAAAATGACGGAACTGTTAAGTCTCACCAGAAGGTCAGCGACACTCAGGGGGGCTTCACCGGTACACTGAATGATTACGACAATTTTGGGCGGTCGCTCGTCAGCCTGGGTGACCTGGATGGCGATGGGGTCGCTGAGCTTGCAGTCGGAGCGTATCGCGATGACAGCGGTGGTTCGGATCGTGGAGCAGTTTACGTTCTGTTCCTCAATTCGAATGGAACGGTAAAGGCACATCAGAAAATCAGCGACACAGAAGGAGGGTTCACAGCCCTGTTCGATGATGCGGACGTCTTCGGCGGCGCATTGGCCAGTCGGGGAGACCTGGATGGTGACGGAGTGAATGACCTCGTCGTAGGCGCAACGGGAGACGACGACGGTGGATCGGCAAGAGGAGCGATCTATCTTCTCTACATGAATACTGACGGAACCGTGAAGTCTCACCGGAAGATCAGCAACACCGCTGGCGGCTTCACAGGATCATTGGATAACAACGACCGATTCGGCGGTTCAGTGGAGAGTTTGGGGGACCTGAACGGTGATGGAGTCTCGGACTTGGCGGTTGGTGCCTATGGCGATGACGATGGAGGCAACGGTCGCGGTGCTGTCTATGTCTTGTTCATGAATGCAGATGGGACAGTCAACTCTTCTCAGAAGATCAGCGACACGCAGGGTAATTTTCAGGCAACACTCGATGACGTCGATACATTCGGTAATGCATTGACAAATCTGGGCGATCTGGACGGTGACGGAATCAGTGAGCTGGTCGTCGGGGCACTGAATGATGATGACGGCGGCACCGGCCGCGGCGCTGTCTTCATCCTGAGCCTGGAAGGCATCGTTCCGCCCGAAGTCACACCGATCGGCACCGTCACGGCCGAACACAAGATCAGCGACACGGCTGGCAGCTTCACCGGGATGCTGGATGACTATGATGAGTTCGGCACGGCGGTCGCTGATCTGGGAGACCTGGACGGCGACGGGATCAATGACATGGCAGTCGGAGCTTCCCATGACAGCGACGGAGGAATCCGACGCGGAGCCGTCTATGTGCTGTTCATGAATGCTGACGGCACGGTCAAGTCGCATCAAAAGATCAGCGACACGCTGGGAGGCTTCACTGGCCTGCTCGACGATGACGATCGCTTTGGATTCTCGGTCGCCAATCTGGGTGACCTCAACGGGGATGGCGTCACCGACATCGCCGTCGGAGCAGAGCGAGACGATGACGGCGGACAGGGACGCGGCGCTGTCTATGTACTGTTCCTCAACAACGACGGCACTGTCGAGTTCCATCAGAAAATCAGCGACACAGAAGGAAACTTTGCAGGAAGTCTGGGCGACTTCGATTACTTCGGCACGTCCGTCACCAGTCTCGGCGATCTCGACGGTGACGGTGTCAGCGACCTGGCCGTGGGAACGCGTCGACAGGATCAATATGGCTACTTCCCGGGTGCCATCTATGTGCTCATGATGAATCCTAACGGTACGGTCAAATCGCATCAGAAGATCGATGACCAGAACGGCGGATTCACCGGAACCCTGGACGCCTACGATTTCTTCGGCAGTTCACTGGCAAACCTCGGAGACTTGGACGGCGACGGCGTCACGGACCTCGCTGTCGGTGCCTCTGGGGACAAGGACGGCGGTTACTACCGCGGTGCCGTGCATATTCTGTTCTTGAACACGAATGGCACGGTGAAGTCGCACCAGACGATCAGCGACACCGAGGGGAACTTCACAGCCACGCTCGACGACAACGATCACTTCGGCCGATCGGTGACGAACATGGGCGACCTTGATGGAGACGGTGTCCCCGATCTGGTCGTCGGTGCCTATCGGGATGACGACGGTGGAGACTACGACCGCGGAGCGGTGTACGTGCTGTTCCTGAACACCGACGGGACGGTCAAGTCGCACCAGAAGATCAGCGACACCGAGGGGAACCTCTCTGCTACATTGGATGACTTCGACAACTTCGGTCGCTCCGTCGCAAACATCGGCGACCTCGACGGCGACGGTCTGGTCGAACTGGCCATCGGCGCCAGTCTTGATGACGACGGCGGCTCCAACCGCGGCGCCGTCCACATCCTAAGCTTGGAACAGGTCACTCCGCCAGATGTCACGCCACCGACGATCACCTCGCTGACCCCGTCGATCACCGACGGGACGATGCAGGTCGGCACGACGGTGATCGATATTGATTTTAGTGAGAGTGTCTTGGGAGGTGACCAAGCGAGTAACTTCGAGGTTCGCAGTCAGGGGGCCGACGGAATCTTGGGCAATGGCGATGATGTGATCGTCGCACTTTCTGCCTCTTACGCTGCCAACACGTCAACACTGACGTTTGCGGGCCTGACCGAAGGTGTCTATCGCCTAACGGCCAAGGACACCTTGACCGACATCGCAGTTAATGCACTCGATGGCGACGCCGACACGACCGCAGGCGGAGACTTCGTGCGTGACTTCGTCGTCGGTGCCCTCACCCAGAGCCTGACGTCACCGAATGGTTTCGAATTCGATGTGGAATTTGCTGGGTACGGAGCAGGCCAATTAGTGCAGGGGACAGGAAATGCATTCGATGGTTTGAATCGACTTCAAGTTGGGGATTCGCCTTACAATCCTGTTCTGCCAAGTGCGGAATTCGTGAATATCACACAGGCATCGGGATTGGCGAGCGGGGATGATGTCAACGGCTGGCAGACGGTTTCAGGACTCTCCGTTTCCTATACGGGTGACGGAGATCCTGTGCGTCTGCAAAGTTCAATCACTGCCAGTGCACTCAGCCCCAGCGGGGCTGGCCTCCAGTTTCGGTTTACAGTCGATGGCATTGGTCGTGCTCCCGTGGGAATGGCCTATTTTCCACCAAGTCAGAACATCCACATTCCAATGAGCTTCGAGGAGTTCGTGGATGATCTGGCTCCCGGCATGCATGTCATTGAGTTACAGGCCGCACCGGCTCCAGGCTTTTCAAC
>JAGQQG010000200.1 GCA_020426325.1 Planctomycetaceae bacterium
AAGTCGACCGTTCGACCCTGACCATCCGTCAGCCGACCGTCATCGAGCACCTGCAACAGGACGTTGAACACGTCACGATGCGCTTTCTCGATCTCATCGAACAAGACCACGGAATATGGTTGTCGACGCACGGCTTCGGTGAGACGTCCGCCCTCCTCATAACCGACGTATCCAGGAGGCGCGCCGATCAGTCGAGCAACCGAGTGCTGCTCCATGAACTCGCTCATGTCGATGCGGACCATGTTCCGCTCGTCATCGAACAGGAACTCCGCGAGTGCTTTGCACAACTCGGTCTTGCCGACACCGGTGGGGCCAAGAAAGATGAATGATCCGATCGGCCGTTGTTTGTCCTGCAGCCCGGACCGCGAACGACGCACTGCGTTCGCCACGGCGGACACCGCTTCCGACTGGTTGATCATTCGTTGATGGATCAGCGACTCCATACTCAACAGCTTCTCGCGCTCGGTCTGCAACATTCGGGACACAGGCACGCCGGTCCACGCAGAGACCACCTGTGCAATCTCCTCCGGGCCGACCTCCGTTCGCAGCAGACGTGTCTTCTCCTCGGTTCTCTCCTCATCAGTCGCGGGTTCAGCATCCTGTTCCTCCATCTTCTTCCGCAGACCGGCTCGCCGCTGATCCAACTCGAACAGCCTTTGATAATCGGTTTCGTCGATCATCTGGCCGATAGACTGCTTCTCGCGAATCGCAGCCTCCAGTTGACTGTACTCCAGATCCGCCTGCTCCAGCTGTTCGCGGACATTCTTCACATCGCCCAGCCCGAGCTTTTCTGCTTCCCATTGCTCTTTCAGCGAGGCGAGCTTCTGCTTGAGTTCGTCCATCTCCTCGTGGATCGCGGCGCGTTCCTTCTCGGCTGAAGCTTCGCCCTCCTCCGCAAGCTGGCGAGCTGCGATCTCGAGACGTGTCATTCGTCGCTGGACTTCGTCGATTTCGGTTGGCACAGAGTGCAATTCCATCGAAACTCTTGAGGCCGCCTCGTCGACCAGATCGATGGCTTTGTCCGGGAGAAACCGATCGGGAATGTAACGATCCGACAGAGTAGCAGCCGCATCCAGGGCCGCGTCCCGAATCTTGATGTCGTGATGTTTCTCGTATCTTTCCTTGAGTCCACGAAGAATCGCGATCGTGTCCTCCACAGTCGGTTCCTTGACCATGACCGGTTGAAACCGACGCTCCAGGGCCGCATCCTTCTCGATGTACTTGCGGTACTCGTCCAGCGTCGTCGCACCGATGCAGTGCAACTCACCCCGCGCCAACGCCGGCTTCAAGAGGTTGGATGCATCCATCGCCCCGTCGGTCTTGCCAGCTCCGACAACTGTATGCAGTTCGTCGATAAACAGAATAATCTGCCCGCCTGCCCCTTCGACCTCTTTGAGCACTGCTTTGAGACGGTCTTCGAACTCGCCCCGGAACTTGGCACCGGCGATGAGCGCCCCCATTTCAAGAGAGACGACGCGTTTGTCCTTGAGTACCTGCGGCACGTCGCCCAGCACAATTCGATGAGCCAATCCCTCGACGATAGCCGTCTTGCCGACGCCCGGTTCGCCGATGAGCACCGGGTTGTTCTTCCGACGGCGTGAGAGCACCTGAATCACGCGGCGAATCTCGCCGTCACGGCCGATCACCGGATCAATCTTCCCCTGCCGTGCCAGCTCGACGAGATCGTGCCCATACTTCTCCAGTGCCTGATACTTGTCCTCTGGATGCTGATCCGTCACGGTGTTGCCCCCCCGCACGGCCTTCATGGCGGTCAGGATGTCGTTCTCCTCAACCCCATTCAGCGACAGCAGCCGCTTCGCAGCGTCCTCGACCTTGGTGAGTCCCAGAAACAAATGCTCGGTCGACACAAACTGATCGTGCATTGATTCCGCGAGCTTCTCCGCGGTGTCGAACACCTTCATTAAATCGGGAGAAGCGCCGATCTCCATATTCGACCCGGACGATGAGGGGAGACGATCGAGTTCGGAATCGACCATCTTTTGAATCTGTGAGACATTTGCCCCGATTTTGGCGAGAATGGCCCGCGGAATACTGTCTGACTCGCGCAGCAACCCCTGCAAGAGGTGCAACGGCTGAATCTGGCGGTGCCCCTTCTCTTGAGCAAGCCCGTGAGCATTCTGCACGGCTTCCTGAGCTTTGGCGGTGAGTTTTTCCGGTCGAAAGGCCATCGGATTGCCTCTTGCATTGACCAAGGGAGTGATTCGTGGTGCCGTCACAGAACGACATCGATACCTTGAAGGCAATCCACGTGCCGAACCGCAGACATCAGATCTCAAATCGCATATCTAAATATCCAGCATAATCTTACAGCTGAACTGAAGGTGTGGACGAGATCGACACGGTGCCATAATGGCACCTCTGGTTGATTCAGAGAGCATCGCTGAGAAGTGCCATAATGGCATCTCTGGCCCTCAACGTTCGACCATCGCTTGCGGCTTAGCGAGTTCGAATCAGTTCAATCAGCGATCCGTATCAGGCATGAAGCCCACAGACATCTCCATCCACGATCCGCAGCTGCACCCGCCACCACCTTCCGGTGACAGAAGCATCCCGGAGGCAGGGATCGTGCTCAACCAGCAGCCGGGGCGCATGCGGTCCCAACTTGTCAGACTGCCGCTGAGTGTGTTCCACATGGAGATCTCGCCCGTGCGGAAGATGAGCGAATTTCGAGTTGCCGCGTACGTGCCACACTTCCCTGCAGGCATCTCCAGCGACTGAATCTCCCCCGTCGCAAGGTCCATCACCTTAGGCTTCACGTAGACCAGCCCATTCACGATCGCCGGGCGTTGAATGGCCTTGCCGTGATCCCCCTTCTTGTCGAACCAGTCGAACGTCTGCGACCAGCGATGCGTCCCATCGCTCACCGCGTACGTCGATACCTCGTATTGCACGTTGGTCGACGCATTGATCACGAGAGCATCTTCCCCCGCAGCCAGATAGAAGGCGACCGTCCCGTCAGCCGTGTCGATCGCCTGCTCCCAGACCTTGTCACCGGTCGCAAGGTCCAACGCGACCAGATACTGCTGTTGCCACAACTCATCCGATCCGATTCGGCGTGCCTGAGATTGTTTGACATCCGGGTGTCGAGACTCCACGAAACAAAGTTTTCCGTCGGCGACAGTGATGGTCGAATTGATAATGACACCCTCCTCATACGACCACGCGGGTGAGCCGTCAGACTTGCGTCGGGCAAAGACAGCATCGCTACAGACCTTGAACGTCGCCGGTCCGCTGCGGGCGTCGTACCAGCCAGCCCCCGCATCTCCCCAGAAACTGACGAACGCAGTCCCCGCCTTCTCTGCACTGCCGAGGACGAAGTTGTCCGTCTGTGCGATGAATCCCCAGTCGTAGGTCCAGTCCTCTCGTGAGCCGCCCACAACCGGATGGAACGCTTCGATGTCTCCGGTCACCGCATTGATCTGCCAGCACTTGTCCTTCGCAGCGATGTACACGAACTGCTCGTCCGCACACCAGTTGCTGCAATCACGTGGCATGTTGAAGCGTTCGAGTGACGGAATCTCCAGCGCCCACAGTACGGTTCCGTTGAAAGCATCCAACGCAATAATGCGATGCAACCCCTGCACGAACAACCGTCCGCCTGTTGAAAGTGGCGACGGCTTGCGACCGTTGCGGTCGGGTTGAGCCCGCGGTCCCGGACGACCGATCCATTGAATGTTCATCTCGCCGGTCGTACTCGCCCCGGCCAGTTCCTCGCCGCCGAAGGCCGAGTTGTCCGCCCGTCCATACAGGTGTGACCACTCTCCTGCCCCTTCGAGTACAGGCCGCACAGCGGTGATCCATGTGCCGGAATCATCGTGTGTTGTTTGTGGCTCAAGACCAACCGCACTCACCGATTGTGATACCTCATCAACATCGAATGTCTCATCGCCGTTCGGTCGTCCGATGCAGATCAACCCGCCCTCGGGACGAAGCACGCGGAACGCCTCCTCGATGTCAATTAAGGTCCTCCCCGTGGTGAGCAGTTCCTCGGAGACAATCAGATTGGCAATGCGACCGACGAACGGCAGCTTGTCGTACGACTCAACATGATGTACGGCGACTCGTGAGCCATACACTCCAGCCTTGATGAATGCCTCACGAGCAGCTGCGACCTTCTCCGCATCCGTGTCGACACCAATGATGCGGAGGTCACTCTGCCGGGCAAGTTCCCACGCGAGTCGTCCGTCACCGTTGCCGATCACGAGACAGACCCCTCGCGGGAACTCGCAGCGGTTCAGGATCGTCTTCGCGGCTGAGGCAATTGCAGGGTCATCCTCGAACGGACGAGCACCATCTGGAATGACCGGGCTGCTGAAGTTGAAGTGCGTGTCGAGTTCCAACTCGATCGTGTTGGAGACCACTCCGTCGACTTCCTTTTCGATGTAGTAGTGCAACATGCGGTCGCGTGGCAGGTCGTTGATGATCATCTCATGGGAGGTTGTCGGTGTGTCAAGCTCGAAGCGACGTGAGTTTCCGCGATCAAGGAGCACGAGACGGGTTGGCATGGGCTCGGCCGTTTCCCAGCGGATGCGCGCCGTTGTCTGTGTTTCGAATCGAAGATAAGGTCCGGTCTCCAACTCGATCGGTTCGTTGAACTCGTCATACTTGTCCGCAAACCGACGGGTGAGTTCATCGAGAGGGACCGCTCGATCGTACAGGCGGACCTCGTGGAGCATGCCGTACATCGGATGGAGTGTGTCGCTGTCGTGCTGGGCTCCAATCTCGAAGATGCCCTGTTCCGGATACGTAAGCGGGCCTGTTTCCTTGTCGGTCTCAGCTTCGACTTGCCCATTCACAATGAGCTTGGCCGCCTCGCCATCGTAGGTCGCTGCCACGTGATACCAGTGCCCCGGCAGGATCTGTGTCTCGCCTCGGAGGTACTGAAATTCTTTCGAGTCGCTTGCCGTCTTGAACATGAAGACAAACTGCTGGTGATGGAAGCCGAGCGCCCAGCCCTGCTTGACCTCTTTCGTCTCTTCGAAGCAGCTGACGATGGCACCAGCAGAGTCTGATTCGTCGACGCGGACCCAGGTCTCTGCCGTCATCGCATCGCGTGGGAGGTTCATCGACTTAAGGTCATCCGTGACGAGCAATGTGTTCGTCTCACCGTCCAGTTCAAGGGCTTCGACGCCCCCCACTTCGCGGACGTGAATCTCGCCCGAGATGAGGGCGTGATGGTTGCCGGTCAGGTCGGTGACGCGTCGCTCTCCGTCGGTTGCTCCCCGTCGCTTGGCGAAGGCGGACATCTCACGGTGAATCACCCAGTGGCTGAGTAGTCCCTGTCGGTCCTGTTTGCGAATCTCGGAAGCTGTCGGCCCAGTCTCCACAGGGGCATTCGCTTCGCTGCTGCCCCTGCTATCAGATCTCTTCTCAACCAGCAGCGGTGTCGGCTCAGCGTCGCTCGGTCGAAAGCAGTTGATGACTCCCTCGTCGGTGCTGACATAGAGGCGTGCGTTGGCGTAGGCCAGTCCGAAAGCCCGTCCTTCAACCGGCACCTCCCACAACAGGTCGCCGTCGCCGAGCGAGTACGCAGCGACGACGTCATCGCCCCCCAGCAGGATTGTCTCGCC
>JAGQQG010000201.1 GCA_020426325.1 Planctomycetaceae bacterium
AGGGGACCACACATCATCAGTCGATGGACGTCGCCCGGCATCCGGAGAAGTCAAAGCCGACGCAGAAGAAGCTGCGGGCCAAGGATCGGCCACTGGCGAACGACTTCGTTTCGGACGACGAGTTCGACCGCCTGCTCGACGCCTGGTTCGGCAACATCGCCCGCGTGCTGCTGCCGGGACGAGCATTGTATTGCTGGGGCGGGTATGCCAACTGCGGGAACTACCCACCGTTCCTCAAGAAGCACGGGCTGTACTTCTCACAAGCCATCATCTGGGACAAACAGCATCCCGTGCTCACCAGAAAAGACTACATGGGCGCGCACGAATGGTGTTTCTACTGTTGGAAGGAGGGAGCCGCCCACGCGTTCTTCGGCCCGAACAACGTGACTGACCTCTGGCACGTCAAAAAGGTCAATCCACAGAGCATGGTCCACCTGACTGAGAAGCCGGTCGAACTGGCGGTGCGAGCGATACAGTTCTCATCACGGACCGGCGAAAACGTCCTCGATCTCTTCGGCGGCAGTGGCTCCACGCTGATCGCGGCCCAGCAAACCGGCCGCCGGTCGTTCCTGATGGAACTCGATCCGTTGTACTGCGACGTGATTGTCCAGAGGTGGGAGCAGTTTACTGGGGGAAAAGCGGAATGCGTTTTGTCCAGTGCAGTTGCTGCATGATAGTTCTTTGGTGTGTCGGGCCGATGTAGAATGGCAGTGCCTACCATGTTGCCTACGAGCACCCGATGATTGTCATGTCGCATGATCTTCGGCCATGTCATTCCATGAGTGAGCTGGCGAACCACACTAAAGGTCATACGGATGCCCGTGATCCCTCACATACATGTGGTTTGATCGATACAATCCTGGGTGGAGTACTGTCGCTCGGCGATTGACGGCCTAAAGATCACCATTCTATTGATTTATCCGGAACGGACAGTTCACTTTGGCTCGGTCAACAATTCTACGATGCTCAGTGTCGGGAGGTAGTTTTCGCTTCGCGGAGCTCCTCTCACGCAACTGATTGGCCTTCACATACCCCTACTAGAGAAGAGACGCAGCCTGTGAGCACGGAAGCCATTCGTATCGCAGTTTGCCAACTCACCGCACATCCATCGGTTGTTATTGGAGACTGCGATTTTCTCAGCGAACCATTCGTCCCTCGCCGAAAGGGAATCACGTTGGCTGAGTTGAGTCGGCACTCGCTCGACGTGTCGGCACTGCAAAACGTCTGCAAGGAAGAGTATTGCAACTGGCATAGTTCACGGCTCCAACATGTGTTGGGATGGCTCAGTTCAGTTCAACCACTCCCAAATGTCGTTGTGTTTCCTGAGTGTTCAATTCCGCTTCATGACCTTCACCAAGTCCGAGACTTCAGCCAGCAGACAGAGGCTGTGGTGTTTGCCGGAACCCACACGATCAGAAACCGGATTGAAGATCAGGACCACTATAGATCGCTGGGCGTCAGCGCGACGAAACTGAAGCAGTTACGGAAGATCAACGACGGAGAAACGACGATCTTGCCAGTGATCACGCCAAGTGCGATTTTTTTGCACGTGAAGGGAGTGCCCTCTCCGTTCGAAGGAAGTGACGTTTCGCGACCCACTTCGTCTTTGAATTCACTCGAAACCGTGACCATTTCTCTGAACGGGGAATCTGTCCGTGTACTTCCCGTAGTTTGTGCAGAAGCACTCCAGCTAGCCGTACCAACTTCAGATTACGATATAGTTGTCATTGTCGCTTTCAATGATGGAAGCGAAGTGTTTCAGCCGACGGTCGACCACAATGTCAAGAACGGCAAGCCAGTCGTGTTCTGCAACGATGGCCATTCCGGCGGTTCCTCCATCAACGTGATCGTCGACCAACGCACGAATGGAAAGTGGTGGTGGGAACCGCCGATTGATGGAAAACTTCCAGCCGGCGATGGGGTCTTGATAGCGGACGTGTTTCTTCGCAATCAATGCATTCAGGTTGGCGTCAACAACCCACAGCCCGCGGCAACGCTGGTTTCCATCACGCCAATTGTAGCCGCGGATGTGGCTGAAGATCAGCGGTATTTCGCCGAAGACATCACTCGCATCAGAGAGCTTGGAGACAACACAACCCAATCTATCGCAATTGATGGTTGCCTAACTGAGCGAGTTCCGAACTCGATCCAAGACATGTTAGGGCGACATTTGCACCGATTGTGCAAGGTCGGGAACGCTACGGATCAGTGGTGGGACACCCTTGGGAACACGCTCTGGCTCACAGGGATTTCGAGCCTAGAGGGTATCGAGGCACATTTGGCTCGAAGGTGCTCGGATTCATTGAGGAAAATCATCAATGAGAGTGGAATCGATGAACCCTCAGTGCTTGGACGGCTCTTACTTCTCAGGAAGGCGTGCGACGAAAGAGCATCTCCAGAGAGCAAAAGCCCAGCTGAAACCAGTGGCGATCACACATTCATTATCGACCGAGAGACTGAAACATCCGACGCAATTCAATTCTTCGAAAGGGACGGTGAATCCACACTGCTGGTTGTCGGATTGGACGATGTCGGTAAATCAACAGTGGTACGAGCCTCTTTGGGGAAAACTGGTCACAAGACCACTCGATGGATCGACATTCCAGAGGACGCGACATTCGACTCACTATCCGAGATCATAAGACGAGAATTGACGGGAATCCAGCTTGTTGGAAGTGACATTGAGATCACAGATGTTGCGTTTAAGGATCGAATCCCGACCGGCACGGTATTAGTGCTTCGGAATGCTGAGAACCTACAAAGCCACCGACGATGGCGAGACTCACGTTTTCCGCAATTATTTGCCGACTTGTCACACAGCCTGCATGATCGGAACGGCAAGCTCGTTGCGATCTCGTCGATTGCATTACGGGTTCTTGAATCAGAGCCGTCGCGATTGCGGAGACTTTCTATCAGGGGCCTGTCGCATGACGATGCTCGTCAGCTTCTGGACCAGCAATTGCGACGTGCAGGGCTGAGGCCGGATGACTATTCCATCGAACAACGCAAAGAGTTGGTGTCTTCAGTTGGAGGACATCCTGGTGCCATCATTCTTCTCTCCGAGTATGTCTATGAGCACGGGATAGATCGTGTGTCGTCAGACTTGAAGTCTCGGCATGGAGTGCATACTCAAATCGTCCGTAGTGTCCTGAGAAAGATGAGCCTGAATCAAGAAGAACGGACAACATTGGCATTATTGAGCCACGCTCGGAAAGCACTCCCAGTTTCTGCATTGAATACAGTGGTGACATTCAATGCGACCAAGACGGTTCAGTCGCTCATCCACCATTGCCTTGTGGAGAGAGAGAAAGATGACCGAGTAGTGCTCGTTGATTTGGTCCGTGGCTACTCGGAGTTCCCTCCAGTCAACTCTACTACTCTTCAACTTTTCCACAAGTCTGCGGCAGAATCGTTCGCATCCCTCTCTGGAAAAGTGAAGTCAGCAGTTGAAATTGGGTGGGCGATCGAGTCTGAGTATCACGCCTTGCTGGCGGGCGACAGGAACTTGGCGCCACAAACTCCGTTCGCAGATAGTGCGTTATCTGCCATCAAGGGCTTCATTGGAAAGCACGAATATGATCGTGCAAAGCCGTTAGTTGACGAATTGCTTAAATCTGAAAAATGTTCTGCGGAGACATTTGAACTTGGAGCGGTCGTGTACGCTCGGCTTGGAGACTGTGACCAAGCGTTTTCGCTTGCCAAAGAAGCCCTTTCGAGAGACTCGGATCGACAGTGGATCGTTACAGAAGTTGGCCGCTTGGCACACAATGTGTATCGATCAGACATCACAATGCAATGCGTGGAACTCGCCAGAAAGACAGGTTTCGCAAATGCGTACCTCTCAACCCTGGAAGGGCGGATCGCCTTGCGAGAATCGGGACACGCCAAGGCGGTCGAGTTGTTTCGGACGGCAGTTCAACTGTCCGAGGCAGAGTACAGGCCGCGTGATGCATGGCCTCACTTCTATCTCGGACGTTCGTTGCTCAAGATCGGTGAGACAGAGGAAGCGATTGATGTACTCTACAAGGGGGATGAAATTGTCACAGGGGGAAGGCGACCGGACAAACGTTTGGCGCTCGCAATCCGCACGCAGCTACTAGTGGCATATGTCTACTCTGAGAACTGGGAAGCAGCTAAAGAGATTGCAGAGTTGATCGGGTCCGAGCATTCGCGTAACCCGGAAGTCATTTGGGCACTGACACTCTATCGCGTTGCGACCAACAAATACGAAAAGCCCGATGAGGTTATCAAGGCCACACTAAGACAACTTGACCCTGCTGAAGCGAAAGATCGATACCAGAGAAGCCAAGTTCACCTGTTTCGTGCTTTCATGTTTCTCGGCTTGGACGAGCTATCGCGAGCGTCGGACGAATTTAGTCGTGCCCATGCCGCCGACTCTACTAATGTCTTCGTGATGTTGAGGTGGGCACAGACCCTCGTTGGACTTGCCCACGAATCGGGCGCAGACGATGAACCGGAGACTGCACGACATTGCGCAGAACATGCCAAGACTCTGGCTGAGAAGGTGCTCGAATTCGACCACAAAAACGAGGAAGCATTGCGGATACTGGAATCGCTGAGCGACGACTTCAACGTCACATGATCGCGTGCCCTCGACGACTGCCCCGTCCATCGGCCTGTTGGTGACGATTGACGGACCGTGCTGAGTTGTGACTTCTCATGCTAGGAGGATACACCGGTCATATTGATCGACCAACTTTTCGATCGTGGCTTCCACGACAAACGCCCGCACGGAATGATGTGGGGCGTCATGGGCCGGGTGGCCCGTCAGGCATCAAGGGCGTGGAACTCGAGGAGGGCGTCCTCGATCAGGAAGTTGGAGGCCGGGTAGCAGCGGCGGTGGCGGGTGGTCACGCAGCCTCGCTCCTTGAGGAACGCCAGCGCGATGGCCGCCTGCGTGCAGGGGATGTCCGGCAGGCCATCCCACAACCCGTTCATGGTCACCCCGTCGTTGGCGTGCTCGTCGATGTAATGGGCCACGGCCTGGTAGGAGGCCAGGCTGCAGCGGTGCTGGTACGACGAGCCGTCCGGCTTGATGACCGTGCGGACCAGCCAGCCATCTTCGAGCGCGAAGGTCTGCCGGTGGTCGATCGTGCAGCGGGCCATCACCGACCTCCTTCCGTAGGATCGAAGATCGTGCCGCAGGCGTCGCAGCGAACAAACCTTTCCGCACCGGGGAACTCATCCGCAATCCATACGAGTCGGTCCGAATGTCTTTCTCCACAGTCCGGGCACGCAAATTCGGGGGTGACCGATTCCGCAACCGGCGGGTCGAGACGGTCGGCGATTGCCAGCAGCACCTCGACCAGGTCGTCGGCATCGATCATCCGCGAGCGGTAACCATCCGCGATGGTCTTCTGCATCGCGATG
>JAGQQG010000202.1 GCA_020426325.1 Planctomycetaceae bacterium
TGTGCTTTACGTGTTTGCCTTCTGTTGCGGCAAGTTGATCGGTGGTCCGAAGTGGTTGCCGAACACGAGTCCGGGGAAGACGATCAGCGGGGCGATTGGCGCGCTGGTACTGACAACAATTCTGGTTGCCGTGATGGGGCATTTCGTGTTCACCGGGACTCCCATCGACCATTGGGACCGCCTGGTGACATTGGGCGTGCTGGTCTCCGGATTAGGCCAACTCGGTGACCTCACGCTCTCATCCATCAAACGAGACCTGAACATCAAGGACATTTGCCACACCATCCCCGGACATGGCGGTTTGCTGGATCGCTTTGACAGTCTCGTACTGGTGGTCCCTGCAGTCTATCACTTCCTGTCCCTCTATCTCGGACCGCTGGGGGCAGACCAACCGATGCGTGTCTTCACAGGCGGATGAAACGGCAGCGAGCCTCATGAACGACTGGCAGTATCAACCCGCACAGGATCTCGACCTGACTCCGAGTGAGCGTCTGCGTTCGTATCGACGCGAGGACGGGTTGATCTCCGATGGATGCCGACTGTTGTGGTGGTCGGGAGTGAAGTCATCCCTGAAGTTGTGGCACCGGCTTTCGGTCACAGGGCGGGAGCATCTTCCGCAGTCGCCGTCTTACGTGCTGGTGGCGAATCATTCGAGTCATCTCGACGCCCTGGTGCTGGCCGCTGCATTGCCGTTGTCCGTCCGCAATCAACTGTTTCCATTAGCAGCTGGTGACGCCTTCTTCGAGCGACCGGCAACATCACTGTTCGCAGCAGTGATGCTCAATGCGCTGCCGGTCTGGAGAACGGCTGTCGGTCGACATGCGATCCAGGCGTTGCGGGACCGCCTGATCGAGACGCCGTCGATCTATCTGCTCTTCCCTGAAGGGACCCGTAGCCGTGACGGGGCAATGGGTGAGTTCAAACCGGGCATCGGCATGATGCTCGCCGGCACGAATGTCCCAGTGCTGCCTTGCTATCTTCACGGTGCCCATGCAGCCTGTCCACCGGGTGCGCGCTTTCCACGTCCGCTGTCGATTCGCCTCTCGATCGGCCAGCCACGACTCTATCCCGACGTCGAGAATCGCAGAAATGGCTGGGAACACATTGCTCATGAGCTTGCGGAGGACGTCAGGACACTTGGAGGATTGAAATCCGCTCAATGACTCCAAGGTGAAAAAGCATCATTTTTGCCAAGAATTGACGGCGGGCGGCGAATGACCACACTGGAGTCAGCAGAACAACGCAATCAGGAGTGGTCGATTCGATGTCCGTCAAGAAGTGTCCGTTTTGTGCGGAGGAGATTGCTGCGGAGGCGATCAAGTGCAAACACTGTGGCTCGATGCTGGATGGCCGCACGCCGGTGTTTGACTATCCGCCGGTCATTCTCACCGGGCCGATCATGGTCTCGGCCGTGTGGAACCTGCTGACGGGTGCCTGGTGGGGATTTTCGGGGATCTCCTGGCTGCCGTGCATCGGGCTGTTCATCGCGGTGCCCTATGTGATTCTTGCCTATTACGAAATCATGACATTTCAGCGGGCAGAGACGCTTACACCGCAGGAACTGTATCGTCGTTGCGGGGTGCTCGCGATCTGTCAGATCTTGCTCGGGCTGACGAATGTGTTGCCCGTCGTGTGCGGCGTGCTGCTGCTAGTGTACCGAGACCGATTGCTGGCCTATGAGGAGACGCCGCCGATGTGAGGGTGCTCGGCGTTGCCTCATGGCTAAGCAGGGAGATGCGAACCTCGGGGTGTGTCGACGGGTCTGGTTGGGTGGTCTAGAATCTGGGTCCCACGGGGCGTTGCTCGTGGGCTTTGTGACCTCACTCCACCATTCACCCCCACCTCCCCATGACACGTGTTGCGATCCAGGGAGCCACTGGTTACACGGCTCTCGAACTGATGCGGATTCTGCTCCGTCACCCTGAAGTTCAGATCACCGCGATCACCAGTCGGTCGGAGACGGGGCATGTGACGAGCGTGCATCCGTCGCTCGCGGAACGTCTGGATCTGTCGTTTGAGAATCTGTCGGCTGAGCAACTGGGGGATCGGGCCGATGTCTGTTTTTGCTGTCTGCCGCACGTGGCGAGCATGGAGAGTGTGCCGCAGTTGCTCGCAGCGGGGATGAAGGTCATCGACCTGTCAGCTGATTATCGACTCAATGACCCGGGTGTGTATGAGCAGTGGTATGGACATGTCCACACCGATCCGACACGGCTGGGGAGTACGGTCTACGGGCTGCCGGAGTTGTTCGGTGATCGAATTCCTGGTGAAGAATTGATCGCCAATCCGGGGTGTTACACAAGTGCTTCCATTTTGGCGCTAGCACCTTTGGTGATGAACGCTTGGGTATCCCCAAAAGGAATCATTATCGATGCCAAAAGCGGCGTGAGCGGGGCAGGGCGGTCGCCCAAGACCAACCTGCTGTATTGTGAGTGCAATGAAAACATCTCTGCGTATGGAGTCGGGACACACAGACATCAGCCTGAGATCGAGCAGGTGCTTTCGAAGATCAGCGACGCGTCGGTTGATGTGATCTTCACGCCCCATCTGACACCCATGGATCGAGGCATTCTGGCAACAATCTATGCATATCCTAATGGCAAGGCTTCTGATGAGAAATGGCTCACGTGCATGCGACATTTCTATTCAGACAAGCCGTTTGTCCGGGTCGTCGAGCATCTCCCAAAGACAAAGGACGTCGCGTACACCAACTATTGTGACATCACCGTCCGGGTTGTGAAGGACCGCGTCATTGTGCTGGCTGCACTGGACAACCTGATCAAGGGGGCAGCCGGAGTTGCGGTGCAGAACTTTAACCTGATGTGCGGCTACCCCGAGGCGAGAGCATTGATCGTGTGAAGAGATGCCCCTGTCACTGGAGAACCGACCTGAACCGCCGTACTACGCTGTCATCTTCACGTCGCTGCGATCGTCGAGTGATAGCGACGAATACTCGCAGTTGGCTCGACGGATGGTCGAACTGGCATCACAGCAGCCGGGATATCTCGGCATGACCTCGTTTCGGAACCCGGATGGATTGGGCGTTACAATCTCGTACTGGGCGGATTGGGCAGCCATCGCCAACTGGCGAACCCATGCCGAGCACCGCCTTGCTCAGAAGCAGGGACGCGAGAAACTCTATGAAGAGTTCCGGATCGAGGTCTGTCGCGTTGAAGATCACTCCGCATACAAACGGGCGCCGAACGATTAAAAAAAGGTCTGTCGATCGCACCACAGGACGCGTTGATCGTACACTTATTGAAGTTGACTTCTCGGCAGAGATTGCCCGGCAGAACGTCGCGGACTACGCTGGCGAGGGTGACACGAATCCTGGGGCTGTTTGAGGAGTGACCAATGGGTATGCCCGGACCACTGGAACTCATCGTGATCGCAGTGATGGTTCTCCTGCCTCTCGTTGTCCTGGGACTCGGAGCATGGCTCATCCTGAGAGCCATCTATCGATCTGGTAGTAGAGATGATCAATCACGCGATTGAGATGAGCAAAAGTTTCTCAGCGTGCCGGGCTTTGCAATGTGCATAGACCCGAAAAGAAAGGAGGCGAGTGCAGGTGACCAGGGGCGTGGGCGCTCGCCCGGTGTCAGTCCTACGAGGACAGAAACCGGCCACACCCCCGGTCACACAACACTCGCCTCAAGCTCAAAGGTCGGGATGAACCACGACAAACTCGGCACGGAAGAGGGGTCATCAGCTTCGCACCGGCTTTGTCACTGTGACAATTACAACGCAAAGGGCGTGCCGCGCAGGTGACAGATGTCACAGTGATCGCATAACCATATTGAGCCTGAATCACTTGCGTCGAATCGAATCATCCACATCCTCCACGTATCGGAACAATCTGCCTTGAGATCGGGCAACGTTTGATGGAATGGTGGTCACTCTGCCCCAGCATCTTCGTTCGTCGATTGATCCTCGGGTGACACAGTTGCCGGGCATCGTGTGCACGCGTATCTTGAACTGAGACCTGTGTGATCATCCCCTGACAAGAGACTCGAATCGCCCCGGAGTTCGTGAGATTAAGAATGTCAGATTCTGACCCGAAAAAGCCCGAGTTGGAGATCCATTCCGACGAAGACTGGAAGTCTCGCGTCAAAGCCGAGGATGCCAGACTGGACGCTGAGCGAAATGCCACGACCTCGGATGCCAAACCACCCACAGAGGAGAAATCTCCCGCGGAATCGTCCCCCGCCCGTGGGGATTCCCCTGCGTTCGATGCTGCTCAACTCCCTCCGGCGGAGTTCACAACACTGGTAAGTATGTTCTCGACTCAAGCCATGGTCGCTTTAGGAGTCATTCCGAGTCCGGTCGACGGAAAGGGCAGCCAGCACCTCCCGCTTGCCAAACATTTCATTGATCTCCTGGGAGTCCTCGATGAAAAAACCAGGGGAAATTTGTCCGAAATGGAAAGTTCGATGCTTGGACAATCTCTGCACGAGTTGAGAATGGCTTATGTTGAACTCAGCCGTCAGGGAGGGAGATGACTTCTCGCGGCTGCTCCCCTTGATTTGAAAGCTTCTCTTGCCGATCGATCCTCCAAATCACTGGCAATCGCTCGCTGGGCCGAACAACTGGTACCGGCTGTGGTATCCGACCGGCTGGACGGTCAACCAGGACGACTCCAGGACGACACTGGCTTCTCCCGATGGTGAGGCCATGTTGAGTTTGCAAACTGCATGGAGCCGTCATGTCGAAGAGGAGCCGTTAAGTCAGCTCATCTCCTCTGATGCGATGTTTGCGCTCACACGTGGGGTGAAGGAAGCCCCCGCTCTGAAGGGAGATGTGGAGAGTATCGGACTCCAGGGGGAAGCTCTGCTGGAAAAGCGGCCACCCTGGTGGAAGCGGCCATTTCACCAAGAAAGCTGGCGTCGCTGGCGAATCTGGGGACTCAGACAGGGGCCGATCATTCTGATGGCCACTCTGGTCCACTCTGAGAAGCCCGATCCGGAGATGGAGTCGCTGGCCGGATCAATCCTGCGGACGTTGAGGTTCTCCGAGCAGCCTGCCGATCCGCCCAGCGTCTTCGCAGACCGTGTCCTGGCACTCGCCCGGGACAAGTTCCCGCTGCTCGACTGCGAATCGGGTGAAGGGTTCCAACTCAAGCTGGGGGAATCGAACATCAATCTGTTCAACTTCTATCGGTCGTACGTCAAAGTGCCTGAGAAGTTTGAGGAGATCATCCTTCCTGCACTGACGACCGTTGTGCAGATCCAGGGGTGGGGCAGTGAGCAGTCTGATCCACCGCTGGAGAACGTACGAGACCGGATCATGCCCATGCTCTACCCGGAGAAGGTCTGGGAGGAACGCTTCCCGAACTTTGTCGGGCATCCCTGGGTC
>JAGQQG010000203.1 GCA_020426325.1 Planctomycetaceae bacterium
GATCGCGTCAGTCATCTCGTTTCTCGGTGTGGGTGTCTTGCTCTTCATTGGATTTCGTGGGTTTCGACATCCGTTGCTGGCCATGTTGATGTTGCTTGTCGGGATTGCCTGGTCACTGGGGTACGCGACGTTGTTCGTCGGCCATCTGAATATCCTCTCGGTTTCCTTCTCCGCTATTCTGGTTGGTTTGGGGATTGATTTTGCGATTCACTATCTGGCCAAGTACCTCGAACTGCGGCACAAGGGGATTGAGTTAAGGCCTGCTTTGCTACGAACATCGTGGGGCGTCGGAACTGGAATTGTCACAGCAGCTGTGACGACCGCCTTGGCATTTTTCTGTGCGACGTTTACCAGCTTCCTGGGAGTTGCCGAACTGGGCATCATCGCCGGCGGGGGTATTCTGTTGTGTTGTGTCACAACGTTCGTCGTGCTCCCTGCGCTGATTGCTCTCGCAGATCGGGGAGTTGAACCCAAAAAACTGCCTACCCAGTTTCAGGGAGCGATACTGCGTCGAATAACGGCACGTTATCCATGGATGGTCACTCTGGCAACGATCTCTGCCATCCTCGTGATTGGAGCATGCAGTTTCTCATACGAGAACGGACGAATCGTTCCCAAGGTCAAGTACGATGCGAACCTGCTCAATTTGCAGGCGAGAGGGGTCGACTCCGTCACGGTGCAGAATCGAGTCTTTCGCGAGGCGCAGGGGTCATTGCTGTATGCTGTCTCTCAAACAGCCGGCCCGCTGGAACTGTTGGAGCGGAAGTCCGCATTTGAAGCGTTGTCATCAGTCAGTCGGGTTGAGGAACTTGCTTCGCATTTCCCACAACAGCCTGCTCATGAAACGGAGCAACTGGTTCGTGCGATCCATGCACAACTCTCCCATCTCTCTGATTTTCCCAGAGAGTTTCCGCGGTTGAATCCACAGGCCATCGGACTGGCGTTGGAGGATCTGTTTCTGTCATTGCGGAATATCGATGATCCCGCAGCACGGTCCGCAGGCGAGGCGCTCGATGTTCTTCTGGACAAGCTGGAGACATTCCCGCTGCAGCAGCAAATTGGCATGCTGGATGGGTACCAATACGCCATGCTGGCTGCATTGAAGGGTCAATTTGAGGCGATGGCAGCCGTGTCAGATCCGACGCCCGTCTCCCCACTGGACTTTCCACGAGCTGTGCGGGAGCGATTCATCAGCCAGGATGGGACCTGGTTGATGCGGGTTTTCCCGAAGTCGCAAGTTTGGGATGAGGGTCCGCTGCGCGAGTTCGTGACCGAAGTGCGATCCGTCGATCCCGAAGTCACCGGCACGCCGATCCAGAACTTTGAAGCGGCTGCACAGATCCGCGAAAGCTATCTCCAGGCAGCCATCTATGCCCTTGTGGTCATCTGGATTGTGTTGCTGGTCGATGCCGTCGACTCCGTTCCACTGGTGATCGGTCTCGTGACCCCTCTCTCAGTGATTGGATTGACTGTCGTCTTATTTCCGTCTCCACAAAAGCTGCTGGAGCCGATGGAGATCCTCGGTCTCTATCTGGTTCTGGCGACAGCGGCCACTGCAATTTTCGACTTCACCAATGTCCGCAACACCTTTCTGACGTTGTTGCCTCCTGTTGGGGGGAGCGTGCTGATGTTCGGCATCCTGGGTCTTTGTGGCGTTGACTTGAATCCTGCGAATCTGATCGTGTTACCACTGATTCTTGGCATCGGGGTTGATGACGGGGTGCATGTGATTCACGACTTTCGGATGCAGCACGGGCCGTATCACACCGCGTCGAGCACCATCAACGCCATCATGTTGACCTCACTCACGTCGATGATCGGTTTCGGCAGTATGCTCGTAGCCGCCCATCGAGGACTGGCCAGCCTCGGTCTGGTGCTCGTGATCGGGGTTGGCAGTTGTCTGTTTGTTTCGCTGGTGACACTGCCCGCGATCCTGACGCTGATTTCCAGACGCGGGTCACGGAGCATCACATCACGTCCAATTGAACAGTCACCTGAACCTGAAATCTCTGTTGCTGCCGAGGGTCATGAGGTTCTCATTGTGCCCTATTCGAGTGAGCCGGCGCTGAGATACCAGTCACTTGAAGGACGTCCAGCATCAGAAGACGGATTTCAGGTTGGCTGAAACTCCGGTTTTGCCGAGGACTGCGGGCCGAGAGTTGATCGACATTGAATCAAGCAGTGTGGCCCCTTTTCTTCTCCGCCTGTTAACGATTGTAGCCGGACGTTGTTTCGCAGCGGCATTGGGGTGTTGAGCCGTTACATCGCGTAATCCATACAACCGTCACATTGCGCAGAAGTTGTCAGTACTGAGGCATGTGGAGAATTCGATCTGTGGACGGTTCCAAGAATCGGGGGGAACACTTGAGGGTCCTTCCTTCTACTGCTGATTTCGCTCATCAAGTCTGGATCACTCACTTTGTCCCTCAATCGACAAGCCTCAGTCTCTCTTGAGCCATCGACGGATTCGTCGATCACACTCCCGAACCTTCGGCAGAGTCCAGCCGTAGAGACGTCGGTTTCCGTCGTCCGTGCACTACCCGTTTCAAGTGCACGTTACTACTACATGGACTCCATGCGGGCCGTGCTGATGATGCTGGGCGTCGTTCTGCACGCTGCCTATATCTTCTCGCCTGATACAGAGTGGGTGGTTACCGATCCACAAAGTTCTGAATTCCTGAACGTCTTCAGTCATTACATGCGCATGTTTCGCATGCCGGCCTTCTTTGTGATTTCCGGTTTCTTCTCAATCATGAGTCTGAAACGATACGACGCTGGAACTTTTCTGCGAGCCCGACTCCAGCGAATTGTGATCCCCCTGATCAGTGCAGGTCTGACACTGAATGTCGCTCAACTGTTTTACCAGGAACGAGTCATGGAAGGCCGTCCCACGCCGTTCCTCGATTTTCTGCTGCATGTCTTTCCTCAGCGCGTCCTCGATGGTGGCTGGGTGCAGCACCTCTGGTTTCTCAACACGCTGGTTTTCTATTTCATCGCAGCTGTCTTCATTTATCAGTTGGCACCGCCTTTCGTTGAAAAGTGGAAAGACAGCCGCGTCCTGGATCTGCTCAGGCGTCGTTGTCGCTTCATGCTCGTGCTGCCACTCTTACTGATGGGATGGAATGTCGTCGAACATTATGGTCATGGATGGGCTGACACCACACTCCTTTGCGGCATCCTCAACCTCGATGAGCTTGCCATCTATTTCCCCTACTTTGTGCTCGGTCTCTGGCTGTATGTCGATCCAAAACTTCAGGAGGAGTTTCATCACCTGGCTCCCTGGGAAGCGGTCGCAGCAGTGCTGTCAGTGATCGTATATTCACGATTTCGCGGAGCACACGGATTTCACGCGGCAAGTTTGCTTCAGCATTACTGTGAAACTCTCTTCACACTCATCAGTACTCAGATCTGCTTTATTGGATTTCGGAAGTACGCAGACCGGGACTCAAAGCTCTTTCGCTATCTGGCAGACGCGTCGTATACAGTCTATCTGTTCCACCACGTCTGTGTAGTGATCTTGGGCTCATTGATGTTGCAGGTCACGATGATGCCCGAGTTGAAATTCCTGATCATTCTCTCTTCGTCATTGCTGATCACTTTGACAATTCATCACTTTCTGATCCTGCGCATCCCGTTGCTCAGATTCATGTACAACGGAAAGTAGTCGGTTCAGTCCATTCCTTCCTGCTTCATTGGCTGAATGCGACTTTCGGAATCCGATCACCTCGTTGACACTGCCGAACTGCCGCAATAGCATGGACTGACTAGCACTTGTGCGTTGTCTGGCTTCGGATGTTCGGATTCCGGCAACGTCCCCGCCTCTGTGCAATTCCTTCCTGCGTGAGAGGGTGATCCCCTCTCGTCATGGTGAAATCCGAGCATATGCCTGCGATTCAGGAACCTCGATCCGACCATGCACCACCGATGCCGGTGATGAAGGTCACGAGCTACGATCGAGTCAGCTCCTTCATGATGGCGATCGTGGGAGCACTCATCATCTCTGTGTTGGCGGTGGTTTCGGTGTGGTATGTTCGGCGTCCGCCCCCCCCCAGCGAGTTGGTCCCTTTGGAACTCCTGGAAGTCAGCGGCGGGTTCGAGGACGGGAACCCTAACGACACGTGGGACCTGCAGTCTCCAGAGCCGGAAGATCCCAACGCAACAATTGAGGAAGAGACCGAGGAGGTCTCGATGGAGGAGGTTCTGGAGAACGTCGTGGACTTATCCGAGCAGGCAACGGAGCAACTCGAACAAGTGGTGGCAGAGTCTGCCGCGAACGCAGGTAAGGTGGGGAGCGCGACAGGAACCGGCGGGCGACCACTCGGTTCCGGTCCGGGTGCTGGGGGCGTCTCTCGGGAACAGCGCTGGTTCATTCGTTTCGGGAACGACGCCTCGATTGACGAGTACGCTCAGCAACTGGATTTTTTCGGCATCGAGTTGGGAGTGCTCCAGCCAGATGGTGAGTTGATCTACGTATCAGGTTTGAGTGGTTCTCCCAAGAAACGCGTCGTCAACTCCGGTAAGGGGGAAAATCGCCTGTACATGACCTGGCAAAGCGGCGAACGGAGGGCTGCTGATGAACAATTGCTGAAACGTGCAGGAGTCCCCACGACGCGTCAGTCAGTGATCTTTCATTTCTATCCGCAAAAGACAGAGCAGCAGCTGGCAACCCTGGAATACAATTACAAGAAACGAGCAGCACAGGAGATTCGACGCACCTACTTCGTTGCTCAGAAGCAGGGGAGTGGATACATCTTCAATGTCACCCGTCAGACCTATCTTCGATGACGAGACCGGGGATAATCGTCAGCTTCCAAGTACACGAGACACAACGCGGAATTCAGGGAGGATTTCGGATGCCAGGATGGTCGAGGACAGATTGCAAAACCGTAGACGTGTGAGGACCGATGACATTTCTTCTCGACTGGGCTGGCCCCGTAATCTACACATCCCTCGGGATTGCGGCTTTGTACGGGGTGTTCTTCGTGATTCTCCTGCTGCGGAAGATCAAGGAAAAACGCTTCCCGAGCGAATCGGCTGCAACCGACTTCCTGGATCAAATTCACGAACATCTTGCGAAACGAGACTTTGAAGGGGCCTCCGCACTTTGTGATTCTCCTCCTTATTGGTCGAAAGCGGTTCCACAGTTGATCATTGTGGCGTTGGCAAATAAGGATCGTCCAATGCCTAAACTTCGTCGCATGCTCGCGGAGAAGTTCGAACGTGATGTTCTTGCCGATCTGGAGTACCGGCACTCCTGGATCGGCACGATCGTCAAGAGTGCCCCGATGCTCGGACTGCTCGGGACGGTGAGCGGTATGATTCTTGCCTTCGCCAAGATTGCGACCAGTCAGCAGACAGGAACAG
>JAGQQG010000204.1 GCA_020426325.1 Planctomycetaceae bacterium
TGTTTTCCTTGGTTTTTCGAGGAATACGCCGGTTTCTCAGGATCGTCGGTTTCCTGTACATCTGTGCCATTGGGGCGCGATTTGGGACATGAAACGACACCTGCGCGCCCCAAAATGCGCCCCAACTGGAGTGGGGGGAGCTTTTCGACTTCCCGATGCTGATCCGCAATTTCGAGGTGCGTGTATCGGGCCGCCGTCAAAACGGGAGTCGAATGCCGGGCCAGCTTCTGGGCAGCGGCCAAAGGGACTCCGTTGCGGGCCAAGTTGCTGATGTAGGTGTGCCGCAGAGAGTGGAAGTCGGCAAACAGGCCGTCTGCGTTCTGGTATTCGATCTCAGCGGCCTGAAGATCCTGTTTGAGCATCTTTCCGGCAGCACGGTTCTTGGCCCATTTGGACGGCCACAGCAATGCACCGTCCTTCTTGGTGGCAAGCCACTGGCGGGCTGCGGGAAGGATCTCCGTTGGAATCGGCAAAATGTCGAGCCGCCGTCGCTTGGAATAGCCTGCTTTCACCTGGACCGTTGGTGGGTTGCTGTCCAGAGACAGGCTTTCTTTTCTCAATGACCCGAGTTCTGAGGCCCTGAGGCCCGTGGACAGAGCCATCACATAGAGCATGTGCCGATCTTCAGGCGAGACGCCGAAGATTGGTTTGCCCTGCAACGTCGCCTTGAGCAGACGTGAGACTTCGTCATCAGTCAATGCCCTACGGTCGTGGCGTCGGTCGACTGCCACGTTGAGCATCTCCAAGTGAGTCAGGGGATCATCCTGGAGCCGCTTGTGACGTTGCAGCCAACGAGTGAATTGCTTGATGGCTCGCAGGTAATGGTTGGAGGTCTGGACGCTGATTCCCTCTCGCTTCTTTGATCGGCCTCCCGATCCGCGACGCTGCTGGGCAAGCCACGATTCCACCTGGACCGGATCGATGTCCTTGGCGTAAATGAACTGACATCCATTGATGAGCCGTTCACAGCGTCCGGCAACGAGAGAAACCTGCTCCTGGCTCACTTCCTTACTGAGCAGCGAATTCTGGAACGCCTGAAGCTCTTCCTTCAGCGTTCGGGTTTGCTCCGGTTGTACTACAGGCAAGAGTCCCTTCCTGATCAACTCCGCTTCGTGTTCCAACTTGGCGGCAAGACGTTGAGTCTCCCCCTTGTCAGTGAATCCGGGTATTTTCCGAAGCCGTCCTTCGTGGTCGCGGTAGCGGATGTACCACTTCCTGATCTTCTTTTTCTTGCCACCGTGGCTGTATGTCGGTCGGTAAACGGTTGCCATGTGAGAACTCCTTGCTGGGAGGGATATTGAGTTTAACTGGAAAGGACTTCCTGGATCGACAGATAGGCTGGGGGAACTTCGGATACCTGCCAAATGTGGGAGTTGGCGGCTACGAACTGAATGCCCGCTCGAACGGCACCAGTGGCGTCAACTCTCAGAACTGCTCCCGATGTAAATCTTCGAGCCAGTTGCTTGGCGTAGGTAAGCTCTGAAGTGAGATGCACTCGTGTTCGTCCCATCGGCAGCAGGCCGTGCTGTTGGATGTCGGGAAGCAGACCGGCGTCAGTCCCGTGAAACAGCTCGACAGGCGGTAAGGCATTCGGAACTGAACAGGACTCAGATTGACTGTGGCCGTATCTCGCTCGAACCATCTCTCCGTCGACTTCGACGCGTTCGCCGGGAATTTCTGCAAGCCAAGCGGTGAATTGCTCCACGGTGGGAGTCGTCCAACCCAAGTATGAAATAGGAACACAATTCAGTAGTTGGCGAACCTCGATCCAGTCAGGCAGTGCTGTTGGCCGTCCGGTGGGGTGAAGGCCATGACGAAGTTTCCAGAGCAACCATCGCTGAAGCAGCTCGCTCGGGGGACGGAACTGTGATGAATGATTTGATTTGGTCATTGAACTGAACTTCCTTTGTCGCTCTGTCAGGACTGTTCCGGACAATCAGCCAGAAGCCAGGCTTCGACATCATCACGCCGCCAGCGGACACTACCGCCGACGCGAATCGGCTGCGGCAGTTTTCGGCTGCTGAGTAGCCGCCAAATCGTGCGAGTTGAGACCTGCATCAATTTGGCAAAGTCCTTCACTGAAAGGAGTGAAGGGAGTTCGCCCTGGCGGACAAACCGAGGTCTGTAATCGGGATCGTGAGTGTGCATTGGAGAGACTCCTTGAAGGGTAAGGGTGAATTGGGTTGTCAGTCCGCAGAAGCGGGCTGTTCATCAGCGGAACGCTGATTGGTTTCGAAGATCCAGGTGTGAGCCTGGTCAATCGCCTTGGCCAATAGCGGGAGGTCATCCCGACCGAATCGGGTGGACTCTTGCCAGACATCTCCGTTCCGAAACAGACGGACGACGGTGACAGAATGCCGATCTCCGGATTTGGTTTGGTTCTTCCAGATACAGACTTTGACGAGTCCGAAGCGAATGACGTGATCGGGGGAACGAGACATTTCGGCTCCTTTAGCGGTTAGGACGTTGGCGGGACGGAGGAAACAGGATCAAGCGACTGATTTGTCGGGCTTCATCGGCCAGTCGCCGCGATTCAGTGACAAAGCGGTTGGCCCGCCTTCGCCTGAACACAATGAGAAGTGGGAATATGCAAAGAATGGTGAACAAGGCCGCATACCCACGAAGCTGATGACCTGAAGGCAAGAGCACCGTGAGACCATCGAGGCGTTTGAGTGCAAAGAGGTTCCAATGATTCCGCAGACTCCACGGGTGTTGACGCAGCTGTTGGAGGAGATGCTCCGCAAGCAGACTCTTCGCCTCAGTGGACAATGTCTGCGGTTCGGACCGAAGAGCCGTGAGGGCGTCCTCAGGGTTGAAGGGCTTTGCCCGGAAGCCTCGTTCGCGAAGCTCGTTCAATACTCGTTGTGCATCTGCTGCCTTGCGGTCGTATTCGGCTGCCAGACGTGGCTGGTCTTCTGGCTCCAGTGAATCCTGGTCAAACCCAAAGACTCTTCCCCCAATGACCGAAGTGAGCTTGTCCTCGAAGGGCAGAGTTTTGAGCAGGTCCGGCTCTGTCGAACGAATCAACTCAGCCTGTGTGGCAAACTGGTGGACGACCGTTTCGTGGTAGAGCAAAAGGTCGTTGTGTTCTACTTCCTCGGGAGTCACGATTCGCTCGCGAGACTCAAAATCGAGTCGATCGCGAACCTGACGAAAGCGGGGGCCAAACGTGGCAATCCTCTCCTGGAGAAGCTCCCGGAGCTTGGCATTGCGAAACGGTTCCCATCCCCGGTCAACCATGTAGTACATTGGCCTACTGCGATCGGGTTCGTAGTTGAGGACAGAGAGTTGCCTTTCCCAGGCGAAAATCCTTTGCTGAATACGAGGCATACCCGTTTCTGCCACTGAGCGGGGACTTTCCTCTGGCAACTGAATCCGCACAAGAACGACGATGGAGACAATGGCCATCAAGACTGCCATCACGATGACTGGCCGCGAAGTGGTGATTCTCCACAGCCGACGAAACAACACTCTGGCTGGAAATGATGAACGTTTCGGCTTGGGAGGCCTGCTCGGAATCAGTGGTGGAAGCCTAAAGAGCTTTGGCTTCTTCGGAGAGACCCTGGCCATCGCGTAGCACATGAGCAGGACTCCGAGGACAGTCGGCTCGAAGACCCGAAGGGTGAAGTCGACCCACCATAGGCCTGCACCGGGATCAATTATCAGTGACTCGCGGTGGACCCAGCCGATCAGAACTGCGAAAGCCACCAATACGAGTTTGGCCATCTGATTGAGATAGCGGTGAGCAAACGTAATCACGACCAGTGCCAGAATCAGACAGAGAATCTCGGCTGGAATCAGCAGGCGGTATCCAGTGAGTTGATAGAGAATGTGGCTCCCAAATCCAGCAGCGAAATACAGCCACAGAACGAAGGGTGCCCTGAAACTGCCATCTTCGACTTTTCCATTTGCCGGTTGTCTTGGTTTCATGAATCAGGTTCTCCTGGTGACCGAGGTGGCGTGTCTCCGTCGGTCAAATCCACACTCGCCATCGGTCGCCGTGAAGCTCTGTAGAGGTCGCATTCATTTCGAGTTACGCCGACAGGTGGGCACCACTTCCAAAACCCAAACAACGCTTGGCAAAGTGGTGCCGAATCCGGTTCCGAGAGGAACAGCCCGGCCAAATGGCCGGACTGTATAGAGGTGTTCCTAATCCTCCTCAGGGAGCATGATCGTGATGACCGGCTCTCCCTGGTCTCCCGGACCGCAAACAGCTTTGAGAGTGACGAGATCCATTCTGGACTCCTTGTTGCGTACATGGAGTTGAAACAGTGTCTCGCATTCCATGCCGAGTTGGCGGGACTTGATGGCGAGCATCCAGAGGATGTCCCATAATCGTCCCGTTTCATCCTGGCAGGTGACTCCGTCGGGAACCTGCACATAGCGGCTCCAGGCAGTGGACGTGAGCGCCGTCGGATGTCGGAATCCAGCTTCACGAGCCAAATCCGTAACGTCGACGAGAACTCCGTCACTCAATGCTTGTTCGCGGGTGTAACTAAAAATGACACGCATGATGTTTCTCCTTGTTGATTGCTCGGGCTGACTCCGGAAGGACCGAGCAATTCTTCACAGCCAAGGCATTGCTGCCTTGCCCTTCGATCAAGAGTTGCCAGCGGCAAACCTTCAGCGAACGGTTCTGGATGAAGAGAAACGATGGGGTGTCGTGAACGTTGCGGGGTCAGCAACGGCTGGCGAGATCGGAGGCGAGAGCCAGCATTCGCACGGAACAGAAGAGGGGGTTGGACCCCCAAGCTCCTAGAGGAGCCAGGCGAGTCCAATCCCGACCACGATCAGTCCCAAGAATGTGAACTGGTCGTGCAACTTCCGGCGTCGGTAGTATTCCTTCCTTGAAATTGGTCCGTACTTGGTCATACGAATTACCTCCATGTTTGTGTGTTACCAACAGCAGCCTTGTTTCGAGCCTCTTTGTGGCTGCAAGAAAGAGGACTAAAAAAACGCAGGTGTACGGTGCTCCTTTTGAGGCGTGAATCTGGTTGATTTGCGAATTCCGGTGTGGCAGTCTGATGACAGGAAAAAGTTCCAGGGGAGTGGAGTCCCCTGGAACCGAACGAGCCTTACGGCTCATTCTTTTACAACGCGTTGGCGACGGCGCTCACCAATGCAAGCAGGAGTTGGAAAGCAACTACTGCGGTGACGCCAGCGATGGCGTCGCGCCCGTTGGGCCAGGGAGGGGTCTCTGACTGGACGAGCTTGACTATCGTGGTGCTCGGGGTGTGCTGGAAGAATTCCAGCACGCCCTTCGCTTCCTGACTCGGACCGACATCGAGAAGGATTGCATCGGGGAGTCGATCCCACGGCAATCGCATGTTCAGGCGGCTTGGAATGCGGTGTAGA
>JAGQQG010000205.1 GCA_020426325.1 Planctomycetaceae bacterium
TCAGCCCGGCTTCCCGTCTATGCGATGGTCGCCGCCCTGCTGTTCAGCGAGTCTGCCACAGAGGCCGCACTGGTCTTCGTAGGAGCCTACCTGTTGGGAATTGCGGCTGCCCTGCTGACAGCCTTCGGCCTCAAGAAGTCCATCCTTCGCGGCGAGACCGTGCCGCTCGTCATCGAACTGCCTCCCTATCGGCGACCAAGCCTGAGAAACGCACTGCTCACCGTCTATGACCGCTCCCTGGTCTTTATTCAAAACGCGGGCTCCGTGATCCTGATGATCTCCGTCATCCTCTGGGGGCTGGCCACCTATCCCAAGCTATCTGAAGAGAACTTGCCATCAGAGACTGCTGAGCAAGTTGCAACCCTGCGTGCCTCAACAGGCGCTGATGCAGAAGCTTTGCATCAGCATGCAGATCAGTTGGTCGCACAAGCGGAGTTGGAGCACTCATTCGCAGGACGTCTGGGACGTTTTGTGGAACCGATCTTTCGTCCGCTTGGTTTCGACTGGCGGATCAATGTCGGAGTAATCAGTTCGTTCGCTGCACGCGAAGTCGTGGTATCGACTCTCTCCATCATGTACGGCATGGGAGATGAGACCGAGGAAGGCACCCTTGTCGAAACCCTTCGCCGACAGAAACGACCGAACGGCTCCCCGGTCTTCACCACAGCCACCTGTCTCAGCCTGCTGACGTTCTACGTCCTTGCCATGCAATGCCTGCCCACACAAGTGGTCACGAAACGTGAAACGGGCTCCTGGAAGTGGGCCTTCCTGCAACTCGGTTACATGACGATCCTCGCTTACACCGCAGCTCTGATCGTCTACCAGTCCGCCGCCGCCCTCGGCTACGCATGAGAGCCACACAGATCGTTTTCAAACTCGTGCCTCGTTCGACTACCTTTGGTAGATCGGCAGGATTTGATAGGGCGGGGTGAGTGCCAGGATGCTGAGAGAAGTCGAGTAGACGTTGCCGTAAATCGCTTCCTGATGTTCCAGATCCCACGATCCATCGGGACGCTGGTGATCGACGAGTGCATTCATCAGCGGCGGATAGAACTTGGACCAGTATTCCGATCCGAGTTGAAAGGCTGCTTGACTGCAGTAGTATGCGCTGTAGTGATATCGATCGACACCCTGATAGCTGCCGAATCGTTGACGCATCATCCACTCACCCGCGTTTTGAGCTTCCGGGGAATCGTGCCTGCCACCCATTGAAAGTGAGACAATGCCTGCACCGCACATCGCGGGTGTGGTGTCTCGGCCGGCGACAATGCAATACATGAACGAGCCACGCCTGGGGTCGTAACACCCTTCGACGTATTCCATCGCGTCGTTGATGACCTTTTCGGGAATATCAAACTCCGCGTTTCTGGCAGAACGGAGAAACAGCAGCTGCCACGACGTGATCGAGAGGTCCGCATCGCTCTGCTGACGATAGAGGTTCAGATAGCGCCAGCCTCCCTGTTCCTCGGGATGACGTTTGTAAAAACCCTGACGAGTGAAAGTGAATTGACAGGCTTTGATGACGCTCTCGCGAATCCGCTCCTGCTGATCCCCTTGCCCCATCCCATATACCTCCGAGAGCATCAGTCCTGCGATTGCGTGGTTGTAGATCCCGGTGTGTGCAGGATTGTTAAGGCGAAACGCCCCGATGGGCATGTCGAACAACAGCCCGTCTTCCCGTTGTTTGGAGAGCACGAAATCGATGGCACGGCTAATTGTTTTGCCATACGGACCCTCGTCCGGCACGTGTCCAGCAGACAGGAATGCAAGCAAGCAAAGACTGGTCACTCCCGGTTGTCCCACATCAATCGTCCTGAACGAACCGTCCCGGTCCTGCTGAGTTGCGAGATACTCGAGCGCCCGGTCGATCGATCCATCCAGTTTTTCCCACTGCAATGTCGTCAACGAGTACTCAGACGTGGAGGTGCGGCGTTCCTGCAACCTCGCATCGTCGCCCAGCAACTGGGAAGCGGCCATCAGGTGCGTGATGAACAACACAACCAGTGATCCACGCATCATCTGAGATCCTGTCTGCAAAACAAGTTCGACAGCAGATCGACAACGGAAACCAATCCGTGTCAGAAGGGTGAGGGATTCCTCAGGAGCGATCTCGCCTCAACAAACTACCTCCCCAAAGCGTATTGATGCAAGCACTGTTCCTGTTCAGGACTCTGCGGATGCAATAGCGAAGGCCTGCAATTGACCGGTCTCGGCTTTCTGAAAACTTTGTGGACCTTCAAAGTTTTCCTGTAAGGTTCCGCGGCGCGGCTCGTATTGTTGGTGACAGGACGATCTCGTCCCGGGTGTTAGAAGCACGTGAGCATGCTCGCTTGCTTCCCCCGTCAACTTGTGGCCGCTCTGCTTCTCGACACGGCGACAGCAGAGTTACGTTTGCAAACAAGAACAAGTTGACGGTCCTGGCCGCGCCGCCTGACACCCGCAGATCGTCCTGCTTCCGGACCGGCCGGTCCACTCTTTCAGTGAGACATCTTCAACACTGTTCGAATCTCATCCTGATCACAAGACTGAGTCGACGAGTGATGGAGGCGTTGACGCCATCAATCAATGATGGCGCACACGAACTTGTGCCCATCTTGCGCCTGACGGATGCATCAAAGCGTTCGCCCCGCCAGGATCTGAGCGATGTGCATGACGCGTAGCGGCTTGCCGTCGCGGCGAATCAGACCGTCGAGATGCATCAGACAGGACATGTCGCCCGCAGTGATGACCTCGGCTCCCGCCTGTTCATGATCGTGAATCCGATCGTGACCCATCATGCAGGAGACGGCTTCCTCCGTCACAGCGAACGTGCCACCAAACCCGCAACACTCGTCCGGTCGTTCGAGATCGACGAGTTCGAGCCCCTCGACCAATGTGAGCAACTGTCGGGCAAGGCTGAAGTCCGGCACCATTCGTTCGGACGATCGGCCCAATTGCAACTCCCGCAATCCATGACAGCTGTTGTGCAGTCCGACCCGATGCGGGAACGATACCCCATCGAGGTTGTCGAGCTTGACAATCTGGGTGAGGAACTGCGTCAGCTCGTAGGTTTTCCCTTTGAGTTCATCAAAGCCCGGCTGCCTTGCCAGGAGGTCATCGTAATGATGCGTGACCATCGACACGCAACTGCCGGAGGGACAAACGACCGCCTCGTAGGGGGCGAACAGACGCAGGAACTTTTCTGCGAGTGGCCGTGTATCATCCCAGCAGCCGGTGTTCGCCATCGGCTGACCGCAGCAGGTCTGCTCCTCCGGGAACTCGACCTCGCAGCCGCACCGTTCAAGCAACTCAACCGTCGCCATCCCCACGTCAGGGAACAGCTGATCGATGTAACAGGGAATAAACAGACCGACTCGCATGGAAAGAGACTTCGTCACGTGATCAAAACAAGCGAATGTCTCTGTACCATAGCAGCCAGTTGTCGCTGTGACACGCGATCACGCATCGCCCCGTTTCGGTCGAGGGACGCGTCCTCGGGAGCCTTTGCCTTTTTGCCCGCCTCTCGCCTTGCCTCGTTTGCGGGCACTCTGTCGACGGGAAGGTGCGATCGTCTTCGTCCCCGTGCCGTCTGTATACCCGCCCGGAGACTGTCGTCCGCCACTCCCCTTGAGCCGCAGAATCTTGTCACGCAAATCGGCTGCCCGCTCGAATTCGAGATTCTGCGCAGCTGCGAGCATCTCCGCTTCGAGTTCCTGAAGAAACTCCTGCGTGACGTATTCCGTCTCGTCCGCAGTGCCGGTGGCTTCACGTTCGATGCGACGGGCCGCGATCTCCTCCTCGATCCCTCGGCGGATGGCTTTCTTGATCGTCTCCGGAGTGATGCCGCGTTCTGCGTTGTAGGCCAGCTGTTTCTCTCTGCGGCGGTTCGTCTCATCGATCGCCTCCTGCATCGCATCAGTGACCTGATCTGCATACAGGTAGACTTCCGCATTCACGTTTCTCGCGGAGCGGCCGATCGTCTGAATGAGACTGGTCGCACTCCGGAGAAAGCCCTGCTTGTCGGCATCGAGAATGCAGACGAGCGAGACTTCCGGCAGGTCGAGACCTTCCCGCAACAGGTTGACGCCGATGACCGCATCGAACTTGCCTTCACGAAGTTCTCGCAGGACTTCGACCCGCTCGATGGCATCGAGTTCGGAGTGCAGCCACTCGCAGCGGATGCCCTCTTCCTGCAGATACCCCACGAGGTCTTCCGAAAGCCGTTTTGTCAGCGTGGTGACGAGCGTACGTTCGCCCCGCTGAGCGCGAGAGGTGATTTGCTCGATGAGATGCGGAACCTGCCCGCGGGCCGGGTGAATATGAATGACCGGATCGATGAGACCAGTCGGACGGATGACCTGCTCGACGATTTCTCCTTCCGCCTGTTCCAGTTCCCAGTCCCCGGGCGTTGCTGAAACGAAGATCGCATGATCGCGGCGGGCATTCCATTCCTCGAACTTGAGCGGCCGGTTGTCGAGAGCCATCGGCAGGCGGAAGCCGTGTTCGACCAGCGTCGTCTTGCGGGCATGATCGCCGTTGAACATGGCCCGCACCTGAGGCACAGTCGCATGCGACTCGTCGACGAACATCAGGAAGTCGTCAGGGAAGAAGTCGTACAGCGTGTACGGCGGCTCGCCCGGCTTGCGTTTCGCGAGGGCCCGTGAGTAGTTCTCGATCCCCGGGCAGTAACCGACCTCACGGAGCATCTCCATGTCATGCCGTGTGCGGGCGGAGAGACGCTGGGCTTCGAGGAGTTTTCCCTCCTTCTGAAACCTGGCGAGCTGCTGCTGCATCTCGTCCTCGATCTCCTGCATGGCTTCATCGATCCGACTTTGAGGGAGCACGAAGTGCTTGGCCGGGTAAATGTAGATGTCGTTTTGAGGCTTCTCACTCTCGCCGGTGAGTGGATCGATGATGGACAGCTTCTCAATTTCATCTCCCCACAGTTCGATGCGGTATGCGAACTCCTCATAGGCGGGCCAGACCTCGATGACATCACCACGCACGCGGAACTTGCCACGTGTGAACTCGATATCGTTGCGGTCGTACTGGATGTCGATGAGCTTGAGCAGCAGTTCGTCCCGATCGATCTCCGCTCCCACACGCAGCGGGACCATCATTTCCAGATAATCTTTCGGTGAGCCAAGTCCATAGATGCACGACACGCTCGCCACCACGATCACATCCCGCCGCGAGACGAGCGCACTCGTGGCCAGCAGCCGCAGGCGGTCGATCTCTTCGTTGATCGAAGCATCCTTTTCGATGTAGATATCCCGCTGCGGGATGTATGCCTCCGGTTGGTAGTAGTCGTAATAGCTGACGAAATACGACACTGCATTGCGAGGAAAGAACTCCT
>JAGQQG010000206.1 GCA_020426325.1 Planctomycetaceae bacterium
ACGACAATGTTTGGGTGGCCAATGTCCGAGACATTCAGAAAACGCCCGGCTTCGACTTTATCCGGATAGACACCGTGATCGAGTTGCAGGCGTGTGGGGATGTCGATGCCCATGAGGAGTCGAGGCGGGCTGAAGACGTTCTTCCCGTCGAGCATGTTCACGCGTGCCCAAGCCTCGGTGGTGACAACGTGCACGCCTTCGATCTGCTGCATTTCCTCGGCCCACACCGCGGGCAGAGTTGAGAAGAGCGGAATCGGGGCGCCCGGTTGAAGGACGACAACACCCGGAACCTCGCCCAAACTCTCCTCCAACATGTCGTCGATCCCGCTTGCGATGGCGAACAGTCCCACCATCCCCGCGATCGCGATCGTCAGCCCCAACGTCGAAAGCGTAGTCCGGCCGGGGCGACTGAGCAGATTGGCAAAGGCGAAACGCAACATCAGATGACGTCAGGGGAGTTTTTCAGATGTTTTAGTTGAGGATGTCCAGAGTCGGAGTGCAAGTGTGCAGGGGCGGATGGCAAGGACACGTTTTCAGGGACGGGAAACTCGAGAGATGCTGACACGGCATCGAATGGGATGATGCACGCGTTAGCACGGTCGCTTCCTGACGGGCGCGGCTCTGATGGAGATTCGCTATTATTGTTGTGAGCCATCTCAATCTGTTGCGTGTCGTTTGTCGCGATTTCAGTCACTCATGGAGAAACCATTGTGTCGACACCCTGGGAGACCTTGCGATCACAGATGCCGGTTACGCAGAAGTGGGCCTACTTCGACCATGCGGCTGTGTCACCCCTTCCTGAACCGACTCGGCAGGTGATCAGTGACTGGGGCGATCACTTCGCGGAGAATGGGGTCGTGGATTGGGGCGATTGGAATCGACGGATCGAAGTCGTCCGCGAATTGACCGCTCAACGCATCGGGGCAGCAACGTCTGAAATTGCGCTCATCCGAAACACGACCGAAGGGATCAGTCTGATTGCTGAGGGGTTTCCCTGGCAGGCCGGCGATAACGTCGTTGTGCCGGACTCCGAGTTCCCGTCGAATCTGTACCCGTGGATGAATTTGTCTGACCGGGGTGTGGAGGTTCGTCAGGTGGCCTGTCCGGATGGCGTGATCGATCCGAAAGAGATTGAGTCTGCCTGCAATGAGCGGACGCGGATCGTGGCCGTCAGCTGGGTGGGATATGCCTGCGGCTGGCGAGCTGATCTCGCTGCCCTCGCGGACTTGGCTCATCAACAGGGAGCACTCTTATTTGTGGATGCCATTCAAGGCCTTGGGGTGCTGCCGCTGGATGTGTCGGATGTCCACGTCGACTTTCTGGCGGCAGACGGTCACAAATGGATGCTCGGCCCGGAAGGGGCTGGGGTACTATACATCCGCGAAGAGCACCTTGAGCGATTGCGTCCGCTAGGAGTGGGATGGAACAGCGTGCAACAGGCAGGCAGCTTTGCAGACACTCGTCTCAATCTGAAAACGAGTGCCTCCCGCTATGAGGGTGGCACTCACAACATGTCTGGATACCTGGGACTCGCAGCGAGCATGCAACTCACAGCAGAGTTTTCCTCTGACGAGATCGCCCGTCGATTGAAAGGGGTCACGGACCGCTGTTGCGATCAATTAATGTCGATCGGCGGACACGTCGTCTCGGTGCGCTCGGACAAACACTGGTCCGGGATCATCGCCTGCGAGTTTGAGGGTCACAAAAGTGCGGCGTTGCAGCGGGCATGCTTGCAAAAAGGTGTCGTGGTGAACACACGAAATGGACGACTGCGGATCAGCCCGCATTTGTACACAAATGAATCTGACATCATGCGTTTACGCGACACGCTCCGATCTGTGATCGCGAATTGACACACACTGAATGAAGTGTACGATGAACTCATCATGCGACCTCACTTGCGTTGCCTGAGCAGGGTGATTCCCATCTCGAGAATTCCAATCGGTTGACGAGCATGCTCACGCCTCAAATCGAACTCCACGACGGGGTCGCTGTTCTCCAGTTTGGTCCTGGTCCTCATACGATCCACGAGGGGGACATGGTTGGATTAACCGACCCGATGCTGGAAGCGAGTAACGCTGATCCTCCTCGGATGGTGGTGGACCTTTCTCAGGTCGAATTCTTCGGATCTTCCTTCATCGAGTTGCTATTTCGCATGTGGAAACGTCTGAATGAGCGGTCCGGCCAGTTCGCCCTGGCAGGTCTGTCTCCCTATTGCGACGAGGTGCTGGCTGTCACCAACCTCAATAAGCTCTGGCCCTCCTACGAGACAACGGAGGAAGCCGTTGAGGCCATCCGCTCCGCAGCCTAGTTCTCTCAATAGCAGCCATCGAAAAAAATGCTCTGCGATCCGTGTATCCAGGGAGAGCCGTATCGAAACAGGTGCTGGCACTCCTACCGACCGCACGGTAGACTGCAATTCTCTTCAACAATCATTCACAGATCATTTCGATCGTCTTCGGAGGTCGCGCCCGCATGAATGCAGCACAGCTTGCGAACGAAGGACTGGAAAAATACGGAGAGTACCCAGCCACGTTCTTCGAGGGACGCGATTACTCCAATAAGGAACAGCTCGATTACGCCTGTCGGCTGGCCACCGTTCTGAAAGATCGAGGAGTGAAGTCGGGCGATCGCGTGGTCGTGATGATGACCACTTGTCCCCATGTGCCAGCCGCTTTTCAGGCGATCTGGCGAATCGGAGCGGTGATCATTCCGATCATGCCGCAACTCATTCCGCCTGAGGTGAAGTACATCGTCGAGAATTCCGGCGCGAAAGTTGTGCTTACGATTCCGCTGCTCACTCCTGTTGTGGCTGCTGCGACCAGGGGAATCGAAGGTTTCCGCGAGATCCTGGTGTGCGGTCCGACAGATGTCCCCGGTGCGACGGACATCACTGCGGAGATCGAGCAGGCCGCGATGTACGAGGACGTCGCAGAGAAGAACTATGAAGACCTTGCAGTCCTCGTTTACACGTCCGGGACGACGGGTCATCCCAAGGGGGTTATGCTCTCTCACGGGGGGTTGATTGAGAACGCCCGATGCGTCGCCAATCTGTTCAATGAGTCCTACCGCAGTCGGTCGCTGATGGTGCTGCCGATGAGTCACGTTTACGGCATCCTGCTGATGAACGTGGGAGCCCTGCACGGGTTCTACACAGCCATGCTGTCCAAGTTTGACCCGGAGGAGGTTCTCCAGACCATTCAGGACTACAAGGTCGAACGCGTGTCGCTCGCGCCAACGATGATGGTGTATCTCGTGAATCATCCAACCCGCGAGAAGTATGATTGTTCGAGCTTGCGGTTCGTCACGGCCGGCTCGGCCCCCTTGGCGATCGAATTGCAGGAACAGTTTGCCAAGCTGTTTGACTGCCGAGTCGCTGACGGATATGGACAGTCGGAAGCAACCTGTGCTGTGACGTCGTATCGGGACAACGAACCGATCGTTCCCGGCTCCGCAGGTTGTGCCCTCGAAGGAGTCGAGATCTGCATCATGGATGACGATGGCAATCAACTCGGCCCCAACGAGACGGGCGAGATTTGCATCAAGGGGCCTATTGTGATGCTGGGCTACTGGCAGAACCCGGAAGCCACCGGTGAAACCATCGTGGATGGCTGGCTCCATTCGGGGGACATCGGTCACATGAACGAGGACGGCTATGTGTTCATCACCGATCGGAAGAAGGACATGATCGTCAAAGGGGGAGAGAATATCTCACCCCGACAGATCGAAGAAGCGATTCACAAGCATCCGGGAGTGGCGGAGTGTGCTGTCTATGGAGTGCCTGACGAGATGTTCCAGGAGGAGATCGCCGTCGCGGTCGTCCCAAAACCGGGACAAGCACTCCGCGACGAGGACGTCATCTCCGCGGCCCTGGATGAGGTCACGAAATTCAAGAAGCCAAAGTACGTGAGCTTCCGGGAGGCTCTCCCCAAAAATTCCAATGGCAAGGTTCTCAAACGGACACTCCGTGAAGAATGGGTTGCCAGTTCCAAGTCAGGCGGCGCTGAATGACCACTCGGAATCGACAGATCAGACTCGCAGCACGGCCGACAGGCTTTCCCCAAGACTCCGATTTTGAATTGGTGGAGTCGCAGCTTCGAGCACCCGGCGAGGGGGAATTGCTCGTGCAGGCTCACTACCTGTCCGTGGACCCGTACATGCGCGGACGCATGAACGATGCAGCCTCTTACGCGGAGCCGGTCGGCATCGGCGACGTCATGATTGGAGAGAGCGTCGGCAAGGTTCTGCTCTCCAACAACGAGAAGTTTCCCGAGGGAACTTACGTCGCGGGCATGTTCGGCTGGCAGGAGTACGCGATCAGCGACGGCAAGGGCATTCGCCGCATCGATCCGGAACTTGCTCCCATCACGAAGTATCTCCATCTGCTCGGCATGCCCGGGTGGACTGCCTACTTTGGACTCTTCGACGCCTGCGGCCTCAAGGAGGGGGATGAGGTTCTCGTTTCCGGTGCAGCGGGGGCCGTGGGGTCGATCGTTGGTCAACTCGCAAAGATCAAAGGCTGCAGAGTTGCGGGAATCGCCGGGTCTGACGAGAAGATCGCATACCTCAAGGATCAACTCGGTTACGATGCCGCCTTCAATTACAAAACGACGGACAACCTTGGTCAGTCGATTCGTGAGGTCTGCCCGAATGGTGTCGATGTTTATTTTGACAACGTGGGAGGACCGATCACCGATGCCGTGATGTGGGCGCTCAACATCGGAGCCCGCGTGGGTATCTGCGGTCAGATCTCGCAGTACAATCTTGAGAAGGGGGAACTCGGACCACGGCCGTTCTGGCATCTCATCGTCAAGCGGGCGACCGTCCGGGGGTTCCTCGTGTTCGACTACTTCTCACGATTCCGGGAAGCCACAGCTGACCTTGCCAAGTGGTACCAGTCCGGTCAGCTCAAATGCGAAGAGCGGATCACGAACGGGCTGGAGCATGCGCCTCTCGCATTCGTCGAGATGATGCAGGGGGCCAACACGGGCAAGCAGTTAGTCAGAATCCATTCCGATGCCTGATTGTTGTTCCTAAAGTTGCTTCGCACGACAAGCCGTCTGACACATTCGCCCCCCCCAAGACCATCATGCCTCGACCCCGCATCCACCTAGAGGAAGTGACCCAACTTCCGCTGACCTATGAGGCACGATCCCAGAAGACTATCTCGATCTGATGGGATGGTCTGCCTTTGAAAAACTGATCCACGTGGTTGAAGGTCTCAGT
>JAGQQG010000207.1 GCA_020426325.1 Planctomycetaceae bacterium
CGTGTGGACCAAGAAAGCCGAAGACATCCTCGCCAAAGTCACCCGAGCCCGTGCAGCCCTCGATAAGACCCCATCTGTGTGAGACGCTACAATAGACGGCTGTGAGTTCATACACATCTCGGCGAGCGATGTCGAGCAGTTTCTTGCCGACTTGATGAAGCAGGGGCGGGGTCGATCGACAGCGAACCACTACCTTCGCGCGGTAAAATCCTTCACGAAATGGCTGGTATCAGACCATCGGACGACCGAGAACCGTCTCACACACCTGAAGGCTGGAAATAAGAACCTCGATATTCGACGCGAACGACGGGAATTGAGCCAGTTTGAGATCGGTCGGCTGCTCGTTGCTGCAAGGGTAGGTAGTTCGTGCGGTGGACTCACGGGCGAACAGAGATACATACTGTACTCGACAGCATTGACAACCGGCCTGCGAGTTTCGGAACTGGCGAGCCTAACTCCCGCACACTTCGATCTCGATGGCGATTCTCCATCTGTAACGATCCACGCAGCGGACGAGAAGTCGAGAAGGGGCGATGTCCTCCCGCTGCATCCCGAAATAGTGCATCTCCTGCGACCGGTTATCAAGTCACTGGAGCAAAACGAACGGCTCTGGCCAGGCACCTGGGCCGAACGTCGGCACGGCAACAAGATGATGCGTCACGATCTTGACGCGGCTCGTGCAGCATGGCTCGATGACGCGGAGACCAAAGCTGATAGAGACGTGCGGGATCGCACAGACGTTCTGTGTTACCGCGATAACGACGGAAAGCAGGCAGACTTTCATACACTGCGTCACACGTTCTTGAGCCGTCTGGGGCGCTTTGGAGCGTCTCCGAAGGTGATGCAGCGTCTGGCACGCCATACCAGCGTAGAACTCATGCTGGGACGCTACACGCATGCGAACGTCTACGATCTCACGTTAGCGATCAATGCACTGACGACAATCGACACACCGTGAGAACCGGAGACCAAGTCGCGGCAGCTGAAGGCAACTGGTACGGACGACCGCCGGCCGATGCCGCAGACTGCACTTCAGTGCATCAAGGTGCCCATTCAGCGCACGCTGTTGCGAACGCCGTTCATCCGTTGTATCCGCAGGAAAACGACGGATCTGCCATCAGACACGCTAAAATGCGAGAGACAGGACTTGAACCTGCACGGGTTGCCCCACTGGATCCTAAATCCAGCGCGTCTGCCAATTCCGCCACTCTCGCCACCCTTGTTTTTTTAGAATTTTCTTGCTTGTTGAATCCTTGGAGAGAATTGACGACACCTGACACTACACCCGCTGCTTGGTTTGGAGGTGTAGATTCGTTCATGTCGAAGACACGAATGAAACCATCGATTCCTTATAAATACTTTCCCCTTTTCGCTCATGCCACTGTCCAATGGGCGAGGAATATTCGGGGCCGGTCCTGCTATTTCCGAGTATGGTCTGACGCCGAAGCCGCCCTCAAGAAGTATCTCGCTGAACGCGATTGGTTGCAAGTGGGAGAGGGGCTGCCAGCCGACATCACTGGGACGTCACTTGCCGATCTCTGTAACCAATTCCTCACAGCCAAGCAAAGCCGGGTTCACAGTGGCGAACTCACATTGGCCACGTTCCACGACTACAAGCGTTGCTGTGACTTGCTCATCAAGACGCTTGGCAGACAGCGACCCGTGCAGGTTCAAGTCCTGTCTCTCGCACTTTGTTTTCTTAACGGACTTCAATGGGTCGCAACCAGTCTCTTTTCCCTGTAACCCGGAGGGTTGCGTCTCATGCTGTGATCGACAGTGCGAACGATCGGAATCCGCTGTTTTGTTCTCAATCGTTCTAACCAGATTACCTTGATTGTCACGGTCACGTGTGACCAAACGTGTCACCACGGATTGGCGGGAATTATTCGGGTTCGTCCGGTCGTGGTCGTCATTGGTCCCCATTGCGGCTTGAACTTCGCGTGACGGGGTGAGTGAGGGTAGCGTGTCTAATGCGGCTGTGAGGTCGCTGACTCTCAGATGGGGGTATTGATCCATCTTCAACGTGATCGTTGAGTGTCGGGCCAGTTCCTGTGCTGTCTTGGGATGCACTCCGGCGGCTTGGCCGCAAGGCTGAGCAATGGATGCTCAGGATCGAGAATCTGCCGCAAGCTGGCCCGAAACAAATCGAACTGCCGCGTGTCCGAGGGACCTGTGGGCTTCATGCCTGCCTCAAATTGCAAGAACAGAAGACGATCCGTCCAAGTTCCTTGTAATTCTAACCACCCCGTCAAGCCAAAACAAAACACCAAACACAGCGTCAACTCAATACATCAGGGTCGACTTTTTAACCGATTGAGTCTGTCAACTTTTCAACTGCGATCGTTCGCAACGAACGATGTCCTCGCTGCTGACTCTCTTCGGCTGAGAGTGGCCAAGCGTTGGCTCTCGTTACGGCGAAAAGGCCGCTCATGAACTCGATTTCGCCTGCTCCTTGGACGCGCTGGAGGACAGTTTTGCGATCACCATGGAGAGGGCGAGGATGCCGCACATGCTCCAGAGAATGAGGTTGCGGTTCTCGTTTTCCCAGTACCCCTTTAGCCCCAGGTAGAGGAACAGAATCGAGGAGAGGATGTTCAGGAGTGTCAGCCAGGTGGGGGGCTGGAGTTCGGCCGGGAGCCAGCGGCGGTCCATCCAGACCACAGCCAGACAGATCAATCCACAGGAAAGCACGCCGGTAAACAGATTGACCGGCGTCAGAATCGCGAGCAACAGCTTCGGTTTATCGACACGGGCTGGCTCCACCGTTGAGTCAACTTCCTCTGGTGGGACGTCTTCGCTAACCGCAACCGGGGCAGTTGTTGAGTCCGGGATCGGAGTGGCTGGTGACATTTGGCGAATGAGCAGCCAGATCAATATGGCCATCGCGAATGTCCCACACCATCCAAGAACCAGTTGCTTCAGTCGATGGGACTTGTCCTCGGACCAGGAGGAGCGGAAAGACCTTGCCATTTCGTCAGCGATGCTGCATCCGACTTCAATGGTCCCATAAAGCGTCCCCAGCATGGCGAGGAACGCGCCAGCGACGTAAAGCGGCAACAGAATAGAATGAATCTGCGTCACGAATCGCGACTGCAGATTGAGCAGGTTTGACTCATCAGGAACGATTTCCTCTGCACGAAGGACGATCGTCCCGGAGGCGACAAAGACCGCACTAAAGGCAATGATCAGGAGAAAACTGATCGCACAATCGACAAACGGGGCACTGATCCACTTCCGGGCTTCATGTTGCGGGTCGGCTGCGATCTCTGCGATTAGTTCGGGCGTGGCTTTTCCAGGCAAGACGCCCCAGCTCTTCTCGCGCAGCCAGGACGTGTAGGCCAGATAATCGAAGCCGGCTCCGCCGATGACGCCGACATACCGGGTCGTCTCGACCCAAACGGAATGTCGTGCGATCTCCGGATACTTTTCAGAAAGCCACTCCGGGTACGCAAGAGGACGGGGGACCATTCCGAGGAAAAGATCCATCCAATCGGGATTGTAGATGATCAGGGAGATCACCGAACTGAGGACCATCGCTGTGACGACGAAGAGTTGCACCCGTTCCAGCACAGAGTAACCGCCCGTTGCGGAGAGGAGCAGGACCATTGCGAGGATGCCCGCGCCCCAGAGGTAGTCAGCTCCGCCGTGCATGGCGGTGCGAGTCCCGGTGATCCAAGAGGTGAGGTTCCCCAGCACTCCTGCATGAAAGCTGATCCAAATCGGCAGGCTGACCGTGGCCATCAGCAAGAGCATGATGGGCATCCAGCCGCGCGGGCCGGGCAGATCGATCATCCGCTCGTAGGGATGCACACCTGTGAGAACCATGTGCCGGCTGGTTGAGACAACCAAGCCCCATTTGAGGAGGGAGATGACGGCGAAGACATACAGAATGTCATAGCCGAAGATCGCACCGCCGCGTGTCGAGAAGATCAGTTCACCGGTCCCAATGGTGAGCGATGCGATGATGGCCCCGGGTCCGAAGATGCGGATCCAGTCGACAGCCGAGCGGGGAAGTCGAGGGGCGTCCGACATATCTTTTTGACCTTAGCGTTAAGTTCTCTGCTGATAGAGACTCCGTCCCGGTTCTTGTGACTTCCGACGTCTTCCTGGTCGGATCCGTCAAACGGATCAATCGTCGCTGTCACTTTCCTGCACCTGTTCCCGCTTCTCGGCGACCCGCCGAAGTCGACGAGTCAAGCTGCGGCATGTCGAATTGGCCTGACGCCACTTGGCATCTTTTCGATATTCGGCCTCACTCTTTCCTTGTCCACTGAGATGCTTTACGCGCTCATCGCGGAGTGTGGTTGCGACTGACAGTTGACGTTCCAATACTTCTCGGCGCATCGCCATGGCTTGAACCAGTTCTTGAGTTTGATGGACGACGTTTCCGTCGGTGATTGCAGTGCGTGATCTTTTTTGAGAGAGTCATGTCTGACGGACCACAGATGAGGACAACCGGCAGACGATGGCGGATTCTTGCATCTTCCGTCGAATAGTTCAACATGCGTGAAAGTCGAAGAATTGGACTCCCAAACTCGAACGCGCCCCTCTGGATTTTGAAAGACCTCTGACATGAGTGCTGACGCCCGACTCGAGGAATTGAAGCTCGAACTGCCCCCCGCTCCCAAACCGGGCGGAACATACCGTCCGGTGGTGGTGACGGGAAACATGGCCTACGTGTCGGGACATGGTCCGCTCCGAACCGATAAAACGTTGATCACCGGACGCGTTGGAGCAGACCTGACCGAGGAAGAGGGGCGTGAAGCTGCCCGTGTGGTCGGTTTGGGCGTACTTGCCACCCTGATCAAACATTTTGGAACGTTGGATCACATCGTTCGGACCGTCAAAGTGCTGGGAATGGTCAATGCGGCTCCCGATTTTCAGAATCACCCCGCCGTCATTAACGGCTTCAGTGACCTGATGGCTGAGGTATTCGGAGAAGACGGCATCGGAGCCCGCAGTGCAGTCGGCATGGGGTCGCTTCCGGGGAACATCGCTGTTGAAGTCGAAGCGATCTTTGAGATTGTGCAGGACTATCACTAGATAAGACCTCCAGGGAATCGGAGCGACCCCCAGGGCTTACGCATCGATTTTGGCGGTGTTGAAGACTCTGAGCAGGTAGTCAGGGTCGAGGGCGCAGGCCATGCGT